>JBGQLF010000641.1:0-6399 GCA_041499985.1 Gemmataceae bacterium | reverse complement strand
GGTAGACGGCCACCTTCTGCGCCTTGCCTTTCAGCTCCTCGCAGCCCAGAAAGATCGTCTCGGCCACGCCCAGGCGCCGCTGGCCGTCCTCGGTCTCCTGGCTGATGAGAATGTCGCAACCGGGATACTTCTTGGTCGCGGACTCCAGCCGACTCGCGGTATTGACGGCATCGCCAATGGCCGTGTACGACTGCCGTAAGTGCGAGCCGATCAGGCCGACCACCACTTCACCGGTGTGGATACCGATGCCGATGCGGATCTCCGGCTTGCGGAACACCTTCCGGAGGCACAGCTTGCCCAGTCGCAAACAGGCGTCGAGGCTCAGACCCGGTTCGGCGGACGGCGTCGCCTGTCGAAGGAGAGCACGGGCCTCGTCGAAGCGGCCCTGGCGCTCGGCGTGAATGGCTTGCTGCATCAGATCCGCGGCGGACGGGTCGTTCATCGCTTTCACTCCGCTTACAGGAAGAAGCACGCCAGGTCGCCCTCAGGGTCGGCCGCAGTTCTTGGCGACGGCAGCCGGAGAAGGTACCATAAGGTAACGCAAGCGAGTAGTTTTTCCAGAGTCTCCTGAGTTTGTTCCGTGAATTCGGTAGAGTGAGTCGTTCCCACTGGACAATGGAGGACTGCTGTGGACATGCAGGAGTTCTTGAAAAACCGTAGCCAGTTTCCACCCGAGCAATTGGAACCGTACGCAGGGAAGTACATCTCTTGGAGTCCCGACGGCCGCACGATCATCCTGATGCGGGAGCACGTCATGCGAACGCGTGAATCGGAAAAGCGAACGAGCGAGATTGCCATCTTTGGCCGGTTGATTCGGGCCGATAAGGGAAACTTGTCGCGGCAGCTTGCCCGCTTCCTCTTGACCCTGGGGTTCGACCAGGCCGACCAGGACCGCATGCAGGACCTGGCCACCCGCAACCAGGAAGGCGCCCTCTCGCCGCAAGAGAAGGAAGAGCTGTTCAACTACGTCAAGGCCGGGCATCTGCTGGCCCTCCTCCATTCCAAGGCGAGGAAGTCGCTCCAGAGAAAAGAGGTCTCCTAGAGACGCAACTCATGGACGAGTCAAGGAGAGGAACAAGGGAGGCTCCTCTCCCCTGTTCCGTCTTTTCCGTCCGCCCGGCGCCGTCCCCTGTTGCCCCTTCCGTTTGCGCCCGACACATCGTGCGGGGAGCCACCCTGTCCCGCCGGGCTGACCGCTTCGAGGTACGCCGACAAGGAGTCCTGGGAAGGCAGCCGGCTTGTCCTTTTTCGTTCGCGAAGCCCGCTCTGTCCCGTTTGCGCCGCGGACCTTCCGCGGTAGAATCTTCTTGGCCGCAAGGGGAATCGACCCGGGTGACCCGTGGGAAAGGCAGCGATCGCAGGAGCCAAGCCAGGGGTCCAGGGGAACACCACCTCCGGGCAAGATACGGGAAGGAACGGGGACTGCCATCATGACGCAAGAGGAGGGAGTTATGACTGCCATCAAGGGGACCGTAAGGAACCGGCAGGTCGTTGTTGAAGTGCCGGCGGATTGGCCGGAGGGCTGCGAGGTGAGGATCGAACCGATCGCCAGGGCGGACGCGGAGGACGACGCACCGGCGGCGCCGGAGGTAATCGCTGCTCGCCTAGCTCTGATGGACCAAATCGAGCCAGGCTGGCTGTCCCCCGAGGACGAGGCTACTTGGAAAGCGGCGCTGGAAGCCCAGAAGGAGTTCGAAAAGGCAACCTTCAACGAGTGGTCGGAGGAATTGCGGAGGATCTGGGAATGAGGCGTTTCCTCCTTGATACTGGCATTGCTGGTGACTACATCGACCGTCGTCGCGGGGTGTTCGAGCGGGCGCGGGAGGAAGTCGCACGGGGTAATCGAGTCGGCATCTGTGTGCCTGTATTGGCGGAGTTGTATTACGGTGTGGAACTCAGTGCGACCCGCGACCGCAACTTGCAGCGGCTACGCCTGGCGCTGCCCAGTTTGAAGGTTTGGCCGTTCACCGAGCAAGCTGCCGCGGAGTTCGGTCGGATAGCCGCCGAGTTGCGGCGGGCCGGACGGACCATCGGCCGCATCGATATCATGATCGCCGCCATCGCCTTGAGCCTTGGCGCCACCACTGTCGTCAGCACGGACAGTGATCTGGTTGCCGTGCCCGGGTTGACGGTCGAGAACTGGGCGACGCAATAAAGCGCGTGAACCGCGGACCGTTTGTGGAAGATGTGCCAGGGTAAGGACTGCGGGCAACAATCGCCCCACAATTTGGGATAATAGGTAAGCCTTTAGGTTTCCATTGGCGCGGATCTTGGCGTAACTTCTTCAGCCTGAGGTGCTTCCCCGAACTGTCCCCGACGCCCAAAGAAGCTTTGCCGCAATGTTGAGGGAGAAGAACCAGGGAGGCTGGGAGGCTACTTGCTCCGTCTTTTCCGGCCGCTCGGCGCCTTCTTCTCCTGCTGCCTCTTTTTGCGCCCGACACGCCCGCGCGGGGAACCCTCCTGTCCCCGATCGCTGGTCATTTCCAGGTCCTCCGTGGACAGCACGAGCCGTTTGCCCAGCGCGGCGGCGTACTTCCACAGCGTTTCGACGGTGGGATTGGGGTTGTGGCCGTTCTCCAGGCGACTCAGCGCGGGCTGATCGATGCCGCAACGCTGCGCAACCTCGGCCAGCGTCAGCCCCGCCGCCTCGCGCGTTCTTTTGAGCCCGGCCAGGAGATCCTGCGCCGGTGCGTACAGAACGTTCAGACTCAGCCGTGCGGCGGCACCACTGGCGATGAGCTCCTCCGGCCCGGGGTGCCAGTCTCGGAAGGCGTCCCGGATCGCCTGGTGCTGTGCCCGCTGTTCGGCCGTGAATGTGGCCTTCGGACGGTGCTTCTCGTTCATCGCTGCGCCGATCTCGGTAAGCTTCCTAGGTCCCACAGCCTTACCGCCCCATAGTCGCTCCCCGAGGCTAAGGTCTTACCGTCCGGCGAAAACACCAAGGTGGTGATCCCATCGGTGGGCGCCTTGAGGGTCGCCTGCTCCAGGCCCGTGGTCGCGTCCCATAGCTTAACCGTTCCATCGTGACTTCCCGAGGCCACGGTCTTGCCATCCGCGGTGATAGCTACCGAAGTGGTCCAGCTAGTGTGTGCCTTGAGGATCGCTCGCTCCTGCCCCGTGTCCACGTCCCATAACGTCAGAACCCCTTTCTCACTTAGCGATACCAGTGTTCTGCTGTCTGCGGTAAGGGCCTCCGAGAGAAGAGGAGCGGCATGATCCTTGAAGGTAGCTCGCTCCTGGCCCTTGGCCACATCCCACAACTTGACCGTCCAATCCCCACTCCCCGAGGCTAGGGTCTTGCCGTCTGCCGTGAAGGCTAACGAGTAAACCAAGCTATGCTTGAGGGTTGCCCGCTCTTGGGCCGTAGCCACGTCCCATAGCTTGATCATCCCATCGGCGTAGCTCGCCGAGGCTAAGGTCTCGCCCTTGGCAGTGAAAGCTACTGCGGTGATCGTATTGGTATGCCCCTTGAGAGTCGCCCGCATCTGCCCTGTGGCCAGGTCCCACAGTTTGACTGTCTGGTCCTCACTTCCCGAGGCTAGGGTCTTGCCGTCCGCTGAGAAGCCCACTGCGGTGATCCTAGCGGTATGCCCCTTGAGGGTCGCCCACACTTGCCCTGTGGCCATGTCCCGTAGCTTGACCGTCCCATCGTCACTCCCGGAGGCTAGGGTTTTACCATCGGCCGCAATGGGAATTAACAGATCCGCGCTGTTAGACTCCCTGAGAGCCACTCGCTCCTGGCCTGTGGCTACATCCCAGAGCCGCAGCATCCCGGGATTTGCACTTCTCGATGTCAGGATTTTACCATTTGCGCTGAAAACTACCGAGGTAACCCCACCAGCATTTCCCATGAGCGTTATCCGCTCCTGTCCCATGGTCACATCCCACAGCTTGACCGTCTCGTCTAGGCTCCCCGAGGCTAGAGTCTTGCCGTCTGCCGTGAAGGCTAACGAGGCAACGTGATAGTTATGGCCCCTGAGAGTCGCCGGTCCTCCTCCAGTGGTTCCATCCCACAGCTTGACTGTCCCATCCCAACTTCCCGATACCAAAGTACTACTATCCGCCGAGAAGGCCAATGCGGTTACCACGCCAGTGTGCCGCTTGAGAGTGGCCAGTTCCTGCCCCGTGGCCACATTCCACAGCTTGATGGTCCTATCCGCACTCCCGGAGGCCAAGGTCTTGTCATCCACCGTGAAGGCTAATGTGGTGACCAATCTGGTGTGCCCCTTGAGGGTCGCTCGCAGTTGGCCAGTGGCTACCTCCCACAATCTGATTTCTCCGAACTTTACACCTCCCGAGCGCTCGTCCTCGTATCCACTGCTTGAAGCCAGGGTCCTGCCGTCCGTCGTGAAAGCTACCGAGGTAACCTCTCTGGTATGCCCCTTGAGGGTAGCTCGCACCTGCCCTGTGGGCAGGTCCCACAGCTTGACCGTCAGATCGTCACTCCCCGAGGCCAGGGTCCTGCCATCTACGGTAAGGGCCACCGTGGTGACCCCGCTGGTGTGACCCTTCAGGGTCGTCCGCACCCGCCCCGTGGCCGTGTCCCACAGCTTGACCGTTCCATCGCTACTCCCTGAGGCCAGGGTCTTGCCATCGGCCATGAAGGCTACTGAGTTGACCCCCCCCTTGGCATGCCCCTTCAGAGTCGCTTGCACCTGCCCTGTTCCCACGTCCCATAGCTTGATGGTGCCATCGCCACTTCCCGAGGCTAAGGTCTTACCAGCGGCCGTGAAGCCCACCGCGGTAATCCTAGCGGTATGCCCCTTGAGAGTTGCTCGCTCTTGCCCTGTGGCGACATCCCAGAGCTTGACGGTCAGGTCGTCACTCCCCGAAGCTAGGGTCTTGCCGTCCGCCGTGATGGCGACCGCGGTCACCCATTTGGTATGCCCCTGCAGGGTGACCCGCTCCGGTGCCGTGCCCACGTCCCATAAGCTCACTTCTCCCAATTCTTGGTCCAACGACCTTTTGTCCAGCGGACCTCCAATCCCCAGAGCCAGGGTGCAACCATCTGCCGTGAAGGCCACCGTGGTGACCCAACTGGCATGACCCTTCAGGGTTACTTGCTCTTGGCCTGTGGCCACGTCCCACAACTTGACCGTCAGATCGTTACTTCCCGAGGCCAGGGTCCTGCCATCGACGGTGAAGGCCACCGTGGTGACCCCGCTGGTGTGACCCTTGAGAGTTGCTTGCTCCTGCCCTGTGGCCACGTCCCATAGCTTCACTGTTCCATCCCCACTCCCCGAGGCTAGGGTCTTGCCGTCGGCGGTGAAGGCCACTGTGGTGATCGTATCGGTATGCCCTTTGAGAGTCGCCCGTTCTTGGCCTGTGGCCACATCCCAGAGCTTCACGACATTTCTACCCAAAGCTAGGGTCTTGCCGTCGGCGGTGAAAGCTACCGCGGTGACCTCGCTGGTGTCCCCCTTAATGGTCGCGCGCTCCTGCCCTGTACTCACGTCCCACAGCTTCACTGTTCCATCGCTGCTCCCCGAGGCTAGGGTCTTGTTGTCCGCAGTGAAGGCTACCGAGATGACCCTGTCGGTGTGCCCCTGGAGAGTTGCTCGCTCCTGCCCTGTACTCACGTCCCACAGCTTGACTGTCTGATCCCGACCCCCCGAGGCTAGGATTTTACCATCGGCGGTGAAAGCCACCGTGGTGACCTCACTCGTGTGCCCTTTGAGGGTCGCTCGCCGCTGGCCCGTGGGCACATCCCACAGCTTAACCAGCTGATCCCGACTCCCCGAAGCCAGAGTTTTGCCATCCGGCGTGAAAGCCACGGAGAGGATTGCGGAGGGACCATTCCCGATTTTTTGCCTCTCCTGTTTACACCGATGATAATAGAAACCCCATGTGAAATCCCGCAAATGAAATGGACACGCGGCCGGGTCCTCCAGCAACTCCTTCGCTTGAACGGGATCTTTCTCCCAAAGCGCAGCCACACGTGTTAACTGGCTTGCAAAAAGCGTTCGCCGTGATCGGTCCAGTTGTGTCTTGGCCTCGGCCTCCTCTCGCTCCGCACGCTGTCGTTCAGCCTTTTCCTTCTCAGCCAACTTTGCATTCTCATCTGCCAAGCGAGTTTTCTCTTGTGCCAGGTTAGCCTTCTGCGTCGCCTCCCGAATAGCAACATTCTTAGCACGGACTTCATCATCTCTCGACTGTGCGATCAGCACAAAGGCCACCACAGCGATGACCAGCACTGCTGCTGTCGCCGCGCCAATTGAGCCCACCAGTGGTTTATGCTCACGCACCCAGCGCCAGAGCATCTCCGCCGAGCTCGGTGGTCGGATCGGAAGCGGCTGACCGTCCAGATACAGCTGGAGGTATTCCGCCAATTGTCCCGCTGACTGAATGCGGTCCGCCACGCGCCGTTCCGTGGCCCGCGCCACAATCGCTTCCAGATCC
>JBGQLF010000640.1:0-6401 GCA_041499985.1 Gemmataceae bacterium | reverse complement strand
TAGTGCTTAAAGGTCTCGCCCCCCCGGTGTTAAACGGGCTTTAAACTGTTGGGGGGCGTAATTTTTAAACGTGGCGGGGGTGCCCGGCAATTTTAAAAATTCCCCGCCACAACGATGTAACGCAGAACACCGCCAATCTGAACCATGCCGGGCGCCCCGACTCTGCCTGCACGGGCACGTGCGGGTTTTGACGGCCCGGGGAGAAGTCACCTTGTGCCGCTGGTCCGCTTTGGCAGAATGGCACGCGGGGCCACGGACCAGTCAGCGCCGTTGCCCCCGTTTTTAGACGCAGACCGCACGAACCCGCCCAGGCTATGGGAGATCGCTCTGTCAATGACTACGGCTACCGTCGCCAAGCCCACTGCACCGCCGGCCGCGTCAGCACGCCGCGAATGGGCGCCGCGCATCTGGCAAGGCTGTGATTTCTTCGCCTGGCTCCGCTTGCTCCTGCGCAATCGCCTGGCTGTACACCCGTCGTGTTGGTACATTGCCGGTATCGTCACCGTCGTCAGCTTTTTCCACACTATGCTCCGCTATCTCGAGGAAGCGTGGTTTGGCGACCGGATCGCACGCATTCCGATTCGCGCCGCCCCTCTTTTCATCGTCGGCCATTGGCGGACCGGCACCACGCTGCTCCACGAGTTACTGATCCTCGACGAACGACACACCTACCCCAACACCTATGAGTGTTTTGAGCCGAACCACTTCCTGTTGACCGAGCGTTTGATGACACGGTGGCTGCGTTTCCTGGTGCCGGCGCGCCGTCCCATGGACAACATGGCGGCGGGCTGGGAACGTCCCCAAGAAGATGAGTTTGCCCTGTGCATGCTGGGACAACCGTCGCCCTATCTCACCATCGCCTTCCCGAACCATCCGCCGCAGTACCCGGAGTACCTGGATCTCAAAGGCCTCTCGCCGCGCGCGCTGGCCGCCTGGAAGCGGGCGTTTTATCGTTTTCTCCAGCGCCTCTCCTTCAAGAATCCGAGACGGCTCATCCTCAAGTCGCCGCCGCATTCCTGCCGCATCCAGGTGCTCCTGGAGCTGTTCCCGGACGCCCGGTTCGTGCACATTGTCCGCGATCCGCACATCGTCTTTCCCTCCACGCTCAACCTATGGAAGACGCTCTACCGAACGCACGGCCTCCAGCGACCGACCTTTGCGGGCCTGGAAGAACACGTCTTCAGCACCTTCACCCGGCTGTACCGCCGGCTGGATGAGGGGCGCAAGTTGGTTCCTCCCTCCCGCTTCCATGAGTTGCGCTACGAGGATCTGGTGCGCGACCCGCTCGGACAGATGCAGGCCCTGTACGAGCATCTGGAGCTGGATGAATTCGACCGTGTGCGGCCACGCCTGGAGCGCTACCTGGCGAGCCTCAAAGGGTACGAGACGAATCGCTACGAGCTCTCCCCCGAGCTTCGTGAGGAAATTGGCCGGCGCTGGGGACCGGTGATTCAACAGTACGGTTATAGGCCGACTTGAGTCCCCGCGCTGTCGGGGGGCCAAGATTCCTCCCCGCGGCCGGGACGAGTATACTGGAAGCCGTTGACCCGTTTTTCCGATCGCCGAGGAGCGTATTCCCTCCCCACTGACAGGGTGCTTCCTGTTGGAAGGGCCCTCGGTCGCAACACGAAGTCCGCTTGAGGAGATGTCTGCATGCCACAAAGATTGCGAATATCAGCCTGGGGCCTCGTCTGCCTGGCAGGGCTTGGTGCCCCTGGCCTGGCCCCCGCGCAGAATACACTCCGACCCCAACCTGTGTACGTGCGTGTCCTGCTGGCGCAAGACGACGCGCAGTTGCGGATTGAGAATCAGCCAACGCAGCAGACCGGCACCAACCGGTTATTCGTCTCCCCACCGTTGGAGCCTGGTCAGACTTTTACCTATACGCTGAGTGCAACCTGGGAGCCGAATAACTACACCACCATCACTCGAACCCGCAAAGTTGTCGTGCGGGGCGGGCAGCAAGTGGAAGTGGACTTGCGCCAGGCCGAGGACCGCAACCCCGACAAGATTGTGATCCGCTATGTGCCGACGCCTCAGGAAGTGGTCGAGGCCATGTGCCGATTAGCCGGTGTCACCAAGGAGGACGTGGTCTACGACCTGGGCTGTGGCGACGGCCGGATGGTGATTACCGCCGTCAAGCAGTTCGGGGCCAAACGCGGCGTCGGCGTGGACCTCGATCCGGAGCGGATCGAGGAGTCGAAGGAGAACGCTACCAAGGCAGGCGTGACGGACAAGGTGGAGATTCGCCAGGGTGACGTGTTGAACATCAAGGATCTGCGGGACGCCAGTGTGATCCTGCTCTACATGGGCGACGACATGAACGTGGCCCTACGCCCCATCTTGCAAAAGACCCTGAAGCCCGGGTCACGGATCGTGTCGCATCGGTTCCTGATGGGCGACTGGAAGCCGCTGAAGTCGATCACTGTCATGGACCACGAAGGCGAGGAGTACCAGCTCCACTTCTGGAGAATCGGCGAGAACGGCGGCGCGAAGTAGGAACATCCGTGGGCACGAAAAAGGAGACTGGATTCTGGAAGCACCTGTGATTCCAGGGGTCCAGTCCCCCCTTTTTGAGACACTGCAAGCGACTCAGGCATTGTCATGATTGAGCCGGAGTATTGCTCCGGCAAGCAAGGTCATCACGTAGGACGACTCGGGAGAGCCGTCCTACGTAACCAACTTCTTTGCCGGGGTCATAAGGAGCCGAAGGTGAAGGGTTCTTTCTCTTCTTCGCTACGGACTACAGACGCTCAAAAATGGTGGCAATGCCTTGCCCCGCGCCGATGCACATGGTCGCGAGACCGAACTGGCCGCGGCGCGTTTCGAGCGCGTGCAACAGCGTCGTGGCGATGCGCGCCCCGCTGGCGCCCAGCGGATGGCCAATGGCAATCGCTCCGCCGTGGATGTTGACCTTGTCGGGATTCGCCTTGAGAAGCTTCATGACCGTCAACGTCTGCGCTGCGAAGGCTTCGTTGATTTCGATCAGATCCATGTCTTCCAGCTTCAGCCCCGCGCGTTCCAGTGCCTTGTGCGTCGCCGGTACCGGTCCGATGCCCATAACCGACGGATCCACCCCGGCAACCGCCATGGCACGGATCTTGGCTTTCGGCTTCAAGCCCAGCTCGCGCGCCCGTTCCTCCGACATCACCAGCACCGCCGCCGCTCCGACATTGAGCGGACTGGAGTTGCCGGCCGTCACGCTGCCGCCCTCGGGCATGAACACCGGCTTGAGGGTCGCCAACGCTTCCAGGTTGGTGTCCCGGCGAATGCACTGATCCTCGGTCAAGAGCTTTCGACGGCCCTCCTCATCGCGGCCCCAGGTGGGGATCACTTCCCTGGCGAAGGCACCGGAATCCGTGGCCTGGGCCGCAAGCCGATGACTGCGCAGGGCAAATTCGTCTTGTGCGCGCCGGCTGATCTTGTGTTTCAGCGCCAGGTTCTCGGCGGTGACCCCCATATTCAGCGTGGCCGGGCTATGGCGGTAGAAGAACCGCGGACTGGGATTGAAGCCCGCTTCCATCGGCAAGTGGTGCATGTGCTCGACGCCGCCGGCGATCTGGACATCTTCGCAGCCCGCGGCAATGCTCTGGGCGGCCTGGTTGATCGCCTGAAGGCTGGAGCCACAATTCCGGTTCACCGTCACCCCGCCGACTGCGATCGGCAGGCCGGCAATGAGGGCCGCCATGCGAGCAATGTCATAGCCCTGTTCGCCATACTGCTGGACACAGCCCCAGTGGATATCTTCGACCTCCGTGGCGGGCAGGCCAACGCGCTCCAACAGAGCTCGCATCAGGTCGGCGGAAAGGTCATCGGCACGCACATCGCGGTAGATCCCCTTGTCAGCGTGGGCCCGTCCGATGGGAGTCCGCACAGCGTCAATGATTACGGCCTGGCGCATGGTCAAATCTCCTGAGGGCTTCAATTGGGCCGGTGAGCCAACGTCGAATAAACCCGAGACACCTGGTCCTGCACCATTCGCCAACTCGAGTCGGCAGCCTGAACTTCCAGATAGGCGAGGTAGAATAAAAACGTCAGCAAGCCATAGGTGGTCAGCATGGCGGACCAGGAAGGGGAGACAAACTTCAGCGCGCTGCCGGCATGTTTCTTCAGGTGCAGACTGGCCCCCTTTAGGTCAATCCGGTACAACTCATCGAGCAGCAAGTGGGAGAAGAATCCCAACATCATGCCGCCCGCAAGGTAGACACGGATCAGCACGCTTGAACTCTGGTACACGAGAAAGACCAGCAGGCCGGTGATGAGCATGGCTGGAACACTGTGAAACATGCCGCGGTGTACTGTGATCCGCTTGAACAGAGCCGACAATCCGTAGCGGATGAGCAGGTACAGCCCACACAACACGACCAGCTTTTCTTGCAGCAACACGAAACCGAAGTTCTCCAGGCGTTGCCAGAGCAGGAAAGGCCCCGCTACCGCCGCGATTCCGAACAGCTTCCGCACCGGGATGCCGCTGTCGCTGTCCAGGTCCGGCAGCAGGCCGCCGAGTGAGGTCAAACCAGCACCGAGGAGAAGCGGACCCCAATCCAGATCGAGGTGCCCGGCCGCCACGCAGCCGTAACCGGCAGCGAGGGCCGAGGCGAATGTGAGGTGCCCTTGATAGCTGGCCATTGGTGCGGCCCCCAAACGGTGTCATTCCTTGTAAAAGCCCTTGCCTTCCGCCGCCAACCGGCGCATCTGCTCGGTGGGATGGAACCGCGCTCCCAGGCTCTCGTAACGGCGGAGCTTCTCCAACAACTTCCCCAACCCCTGCGCATCGGCCCAACGCAGGATGCCGCCCCGAAACGCCGGGAAACCGATCCCCATAATCAGTCCCATGTCCACGTCGCCTGGCTCGCGGACGATGCCTTCCATCAACACACGACTGGCTTCAACGAGCATCGGTAGGAACAACCGATCCGTCAGCTCCTCCGGGCTGAAGTCGCGGTGTCCGGTCCGCGAGCGCTCCAGGATCGCAGCCAGGGCGGGATCGTCCGCCGGCCGCGAACCCTTGGCATAGCTGTAGAACCCCGCCCCTGACTTCTGGCCAAGCCGGCCGGCAGCCACGAGTTCGTCGAGAATGCGCGACGATTTGGCTCGGTCCGCAAACGCGGTGTTGACCACCCGGCCAGCGTAGAGTGAAGTATCGAGCCCAACCAGGTCGTTGAGCGTGATCGGCCCCATGGGCATGCCAAAGGCCGTCGCCGCCTTGTCCAGGGCTCGCGGGTTGGCGCCCTCTTCCAGTAGCACCAGCGACTCGTTCAGGTAGGGAAACAGGATGCGGTTGACAAGAAAGCCCGGGCCATCGCGCACGACAATAGGCGTCTTGCCAATGCGCTTGGCCAAAGCCACGAGCGTGACGATGGTCGCATCCTTGGTACGCTCGCCGCGGATGACCTCAACGAGTTGCATGCGATCGACTGGGTTGAAAAAGTGCATGCCGGCGAAGTTTTCCGGATGCGCCACTGCCTGGGCCATGCGCGTGATCGAGATCGTCGAAGTATTGGAAGCCAGGATCGCCCCTGCCGGCAGCAAGGACTGGAGCTGCCGATAGACTTGAACCTTGGCTTCTTCCTTCTCAAGGATCGCTTCGATCACGACATCGCGATCCGACATGGCCGGCAAGGCGGTCGTGGTGCTCAGCCGAGCCAGGGCCGCAATCACTTCGGCCTGTGTCATGCGGCCGATGTCGATGCGGCTCTGAAGGATCCGGGTGATGCTGGCCACCCCTTTTTCCACGGCTCGCAGATCGTTGTCGAGCAGCATCACCGGAATGCCACGGCGGACATGGGCGCCGGCGATGCCCGCTCCCATCAGCCCGGCTCCGAGTACGCCCACCCGCTGCACCTCCCGCGGCTGGATCGAGGGATCGGCCACGCCGGTGTCCTTTTGTAGACGCTGTGTCATGAAGAAGACCGCGATGAGATTGCGACTGATTGGGCTGCCCACCAGCGGGAGGAACGCATCTGTTTCGAGGCGCAGGCCCTCCTCGAGCGGTAGATTGCACCCCTTGGCGACCACGTCCAGGGCGGCGAGTGGAGCGGGGAATTGCCCTTTGGTCTTGGCCAGGATCTGGGCCCGGGCCACCGTGAAAATGAAGGAGTGCTGGTCTTCGCTTAGGCCGACGGGTTGCTGCTTGCGTCGGCGCGCGTCCTGCCAGGCTCCCGTTTCGTGCGCCAGGTGCACCAGGCGCACTGCTTCATCCATGAGCCGGTCGCTGGGAACCACATCGAATACCAAGCCCAGCTCCCGGGCCCGCTCCGCATTGATGGCGTCGCCCCCACAGATCAGATCCAGAGCCAGGGCGGGACCGAGAACGCGCGGCAGTCGCTGGGTTCCTCCCCAGCCGGGGAACAGGCCGACCTTGACCTCCGGTGTGCCGAATTCGGTCTTCGGATGTGTCC
>JBGQLF010000639.1:0-6409 GCA_041499985.1 Gemmataceae bacterium | reverse complement strand
CGGAAGGCCCCAATGACGGCGTCGTTTCCGTCGCCTCAGCGACGTACGGTGAGTGTTGCGAAATCTGGACAGGCGACCATCTCAGCCTGGTGAACTGGCTCAATCCGATCTCCCAGATTCGTGGGCTGCTTCGCGATCGCACGCCAGCTTTTGCATCCCTCGTGCGACGCCTGGCGGATGAAGGATACTGAGCGCGAGCGCACACGAGCACGTTGCCGACTCCGCAGCCCCAACGAGAAGCGCATGAAAACCGAAATCCTTTCCATCGGCAGCGAACTTACCAGCGGCCAAAACCTGGACACCAACAGCCAATGGCTGAGCCGCCGACTGGCCGAGATTGGCATTCCCGTCGGCTGGCATACGACCGTGGCCGACGACCTGGAGGACAATGTCGCCGCCTTCCGCATCGCCGCGGGAAGAACACAGCTGGTCCTGGCATCGGGCGGCCTGGGCCCGACGCAGGACGATCTGACCCGCGAAGCCCTCGCCCGAGCGGCAGGCGTGGAGTTGGTCTTTCATCCGGAATCGTTTGCGGCGATCCAGCAAATGTTCGCGCGCCGCACCCGAACGATGCCGGAGCGCAATCGGGTGCAAGCGATGATCCCAGCCGGCGCGGAACCGATACCCAACAGTTGCGGGACCGCTCCTGGGATCTGGATGCGCCTCGGGGATTGCATCGTGGTCGCCATGCCAGGAGTGCCGTCCGAAATGTATGTGATGTTCGAGACGCAGATCAGGCCACGACTCTTGCACTTGGGTCTGGGCGGTGGCGTCTTGGTACAGCGCAAGATCAATTGTTTCGGCGCGGGCGAGTCGGCGGTTGAAGAGAAGCTCTTCGATCTGACGCGCCGCGGTCATGTGCCGGAGGTGGGAATCACCGTCAGCGACGCAACCATCTCGCTGCGCATCCTGGCCCGCGCGGCAAACGCAGCGGAAGCGCAGGCCCAGATTGCGCCGGTGGAGCGAGCGATTTGTGAGCGCCTGGGGTCCTTGGTCTTCGGCTTCGAGGAGGAAGAGTTGCAGGACGCGGTGCTGCGGCTGCTGGCGGCGAAACGGCAGACGTTGGCCACCGCGGAGGGCGTGACAGCCGGACTGGTGGCGGAGCGGCTGGGACGCGTGCCAGGGGCCAGCGCCTCGTTCCGCGGCGGCCTAGTGGCGTACGATAATCGGCTCAAGACGGAGATGTTGGCCGTGTCACAGCGGTTGCTCGCCGAGCACGGGGCGGTCAGTGCCGCGGTCGCGGAGGCGATGGCGATCGCCTGCCGGACGCGGTTCTGCACCGACCTGGCCGTTAGCACGGTGGGCATCGCGGGGCCGGACAATGGGGGGCCGGACGAGCCCGTGGGGCTAGTTTACGTGGGCTTGGCCTGGGAGGGAGGAGCTTCGTCGCAGAGCTTCAATTGGGGCGGGACGCGCACCGAGGTGCAGAGCCGAACGGCCAAGATGGCGCTGAATCGCGCGCGGCTGCATCTCTTGCAAGAATAAGGGAAACAACGTGGACGGCTCATCTACTCGCCTACAGACTGCAAGACTCCTGCGTAGAGCTTCGCACTTATCCAGAACCCCGCCTGCGCTGTCATGCTGTCGAGGAGCGGCTTGATGGCACCGATGAATCCATTGTGTTTCGCGTCAACTAGTACGCCCAAGAGGCCGGTGAACTGTAAGCCCAAACGGGCAGCCACGACCCGTCCACGCCGCTCGTCGAGCAAGAGTAATCCCGCTTTGAGCTCGAGGGCAAGTGCGATGGCCTCGGCTTCCCCTTCATCCAGTTCCGTCAGTAGTAGATTAACCAGGACGCGATCTGCAACGGGCTGGTTTTGGATCCATCCAAATGTCTGTACTTCCGAAGCGCCAGCTTGTCCAGCGCCCACGACTACGATTTCATGGTAAACCGCCGTGGGGATGACGAGGCCGCCATAGAGTTGTTGCAACAACGTCAGGCGTCCAACCGAGGCCAAGTTGATGATCGGGGACGTATTGCTGACCACGATCATAAGCGGCCCATCGCGCGTAGGGTTTGTAGATCCGCTTCAAAATCCTTGTCATCATAATGTATTGGGATTTGGCGGCTGGCAAGGAGATGCTGGAACTGTAACTGGCTCACTCCTGCCAAGTGACTGGCCTGTCCCAGGCTAAGTTTCTCCTTTTGGAAGAGCATGATGGCGATCTCCTGGAGTAACTCGGCTCCAGACATCCTTGTCGCCTGCACGATTTCATCGGGAATCTGCACACTCATTTCGTCTCACCCTTTCAACCACATCTTGCACTCGTCCAGGATCGTCTTGGTCGCACTAGCCCCGACCCGGCTAACCCCCAGAGCGCGGACTGCGAGCACTCGATCAAACGTCCGCACCCCGCCGGCAGCCTTGACCTGCACCTGTGGCGGCGAACACCGCCGCATCAAGCGCAGATCGTCGTCAGTAGCGCCGCTGGAGCCGTAGCCTGTGGACGTCTTCACGAAATCCGCTCGCACCTCAGCACAAATCCGGCACAGCTGCTCTTTGTGCTCCTCCGCCAGATAGCAGTTCTCGAAGATCACCTTCACGAGAAACTGCCGCGGATGCGCGACCTCGACCACGGCCCGGATGTCGTCGGCCACGAAGCGCCAGTCCTTGCTGAGGACTTTGCCGATATTGACGACCATATCGAGCTCGCGGGCGCCCTCTCCCATGGCCTGTTCCGACTCGGCAACCTTGATCGCTGTCGTATGGCCGCCGTGCGGAAAGCCAATCGTCGTGCTCACGGCAACGGTGGAGCCAGCCAATAGCTCTGCCGTCCGCCGAACGAAGTACGGCTTGATGCACACCGAGGCCACGTCGTACTCGCGCGCCAAGCGGCAGCCATCTTCTAGCTCGGCGTCGGTCAGTACCGGTTGCAGCAAGGAATGATCAATCATTTTGGCGATGTCGCCATACGTGAAGTAGGCCATGGTTTGCTCCTTCGTTTCGCAGGCTCGCGCCCACCCTTCAGGATCGGCAGGCGTGCCTAGCCAAACTATCCGATTCCCCCTGTCAAAGCTAGCGTGGACGCCCAAGCAGCCCACGCTCTCCCCTTCGGATGGCTTGCCACTCCGTGAGCTTGACTGGCGTTGTGTTCTCTGTGCTCGTCGCTATAAGTACCGCCGACGGCAGGACTGTCCTGTCCAGGGTTGCCTTGCCATCGAGTCCGGACGCGGAGCATCACCGAGCGTCCCTTCTTGGACCGACCTAGTGAAGAGAGGGCGCAACCCTGCCGCCCCGGACGCCGACCGGCCAGAAGGAGGACGATTATGCGACCAGCGTGGCTGCTCACCGGGATGGCTTGCCTGCTCGCGACCGGCATCCCTGCTCCGGCTCAGAATGTGCTCTATACCGCTGTCGTGAGCGCGCAGGAAGCGGAGGTCCGTTGCCGCCCGGGTCTGGATCCCAAGCTGTATCCGACCAACCGTCTCTTTCATGGTGAAAGCGTCCAGGTGCTCGAAGTGCGCGAGGATGGCTGGCTGGCGATCAAACCGCCCCGCAGTTCATTTAGTTGGATCAACCTCCGCTTCCTCGTGAAACTGGCTCCGCTGCAGTGGTCCGTGGAAAACGACGTGCCGGTGCCGGTTTTCTATGGCAGCGAGCTCATCAATGCCCAGCCGACCGTGGAGTCCGTCCGGGTCACCCGTGGAACCATCGTCGTAAGCGTGGGCGAACCCCAGGTCACGGGAGAAGTGTTGCAAAGCGGCCTGGATGGCAAGTGGCTACCGATCGAGCCGCCGCCGACAGAAAGGCGCTACATCCGAGCCGACGCCGTCGAGCGTGTTCCCTTCGTGCAGACCGCATCCTCGAAGCCGAGCTCCACACCGTATGCCACCCCCGCACCGCCTCTCGCATCACCGGCGACTGCAAGTCCCTACGGTACGGCAACTCCGTCTGGAGGAAGCGTCGATCCCCTCTGGTTCCAGGCGCAACGGGCGGAACAGGAAGGCAAGATTGAGGAAGCAGAACAATTGTACACCCAGTTGGCTGGGCAGACACTGAACCATGATCTGGCAATTGCGTGCCAAAACCGCATCCGCAGTCTCTACGAATTAAAACGGAATCCGGGGAACGGGAGCCTCTCGCCGGCTCGCCTTACGAATGCTTATCCGCTGAACTCATCCATCGACAGCCGGCTCGTGGCGGCGCCGCCGAATGCAAACGCTCAAGTGATGATGTCGGCGCCCGCAGCCCCGACTCCGGGACGTGCGATATCGCAATACACCTATGCCCGAGATGTTCCCGCTGCGGCAGGACCGCCCGCGGCCGTAAATGTTGGTTCGAGTCCGGCGCTTGGTCTAACGCCAGGCAGGAGCGGACCGTGCTGGTTGCGCCGCACGGGAAATTTATTCCTGGACGATAGGCCCCTCTTTGCCTTGGAGAAGGTCCGGGGACAGCTGACCATGTATGTCACGGCAGAACCGGGGGTGAACCTGGAAGCGTATGTCGGCAAGCAAGTCGAACTCTTTGGCCCAATCATGTACCGCGGCGACTTGAAAACGAATTACATGACCGTGACTCAGGTCGCTCCCCTGCCATGAAGAGAGGCCCTGGTCCGGCTCAACCAGCTCAGTGATTGAGCAGGAACTCATTGCTATTGAGCAAGGCCCAAAACAGGTCTTGCCACGGAGCCACCGGATCGAGCTTCTTCACCGGGGCGGTGTCCAGGATCCGGCGGATCTTCACTGATTCGCTGTTCGTCGGGGGCCGACTCAAGGCCGCCAGATACAGGTCGTGGAGCACCGACTGCGAGGTGCCGCGCTTTCGCAATACCTGGACCACGGTGCCCTTGTTGAGTTGCCCAATCGCATCATTGATCTCTTTGCCATTCATCAGGAGCAAGGCCTGGACGACGGTGCCGTTAAACGTCACTTCGTTGCCTTCGTCGTCGCCGAAGTTGACGATCAGATTGCGCATCCATTGCTCGCGCAGCTTTTTGCGGGTCTCCGCCGTTTCGGCTACGTCGGCCTGCGTGGCAACCATGAGCGATTCGAAGAGCTGTTCGGGGGTCATTGCCTTGAGGAGCATCCGGCTGAAGAGCTTGTCCTGCTCCGGCTTCTCGTTGGTCTTGTTCGCCAGACTGCTCAGTTGATACGCCTCGCTGTTGCAAATCCAGCGGATCAGCCGACTGGGTTGGTAGCCATAGTGCACAAACTGCTTGGCCAGTTCGTTCAGCAGCTCTGGATGCTCCACCTTGTTATGTTCGCCGAAGTCATCGACGCTGGGCTGCTCGTTCAGGCCCCGGCCGAAGAAATGGCCCCAGATCCGGTTCACATATTCCTTGGCGAAGTACTCGCTCTCGGTGATGAACCGGGCCAGCTCCTGCCGGCGATTACCGCTGGGCGTGGGCCGGCGGGCATTCTCGACGAAGACAGCCTTGGTCTGGAGGAGGAGGCCCTTGCGCGTTTCGTAGTAGACGGCCGCCTCCGGATTGAACGTGGTATTATCCACGAGCTCCATCACCGTGGCCGTCGTCTCGCGCGGAGCCGGCGGCCGACCTTTGCGTTCCACCTGGCGGAAGAACGCATTGACGCCCCAAAAGTGGTGCTGTTTCCATTCGGCGTTGAACGGGTGGTCGTGGCATTGGACACACTGCGTCTGCAAGCCAAGGAACAAGCGCGTGGTCCGCGACGTGAGCGGCACCATCTCGAACTGGCCTTCCTCGGACTGCTTACTTGCTGGGATCGGCTCCCCCAGGTGAGCAAGGACGAAGTTGACGGCCCCATTCTCCGTGGTCTTGCCCGCGGCCGTCAGGAGATCGGTCACCACCTCCTTGAACGACCGATCTTTGGCGAATTGGTCCTGTAACCACAGCCTCATCTGCTCATGGTATTCCTTCCGAGCTGGCTCGAGCGCCCCACTGCGCGTCAACAGCCAGACGGTCCAGATGGTGGCCCAGTTGCGGGCGTATTCCTCTTGATAGTCCTTGCCAAGTAGCCGCTCGATCAACAAGTTGTGCCGCGTCTCAGTCGGGTCCTTCAGATACTGCTGGAGCTCCGCGGGCTTGGGAATCCGGCCGAGGATATCGAGGCAAGCTCGGCGAATAAACTCGTAGTCGCTGGCACGAGCCGAGGGCGTGACCTTGCCCGCCTTCCAGCGGGCCGCAAGATGGTCGTTCATAGCGTGGACCACCTCGCGTGTTTCCCCTCGGAGCCCCGCGGTGCCGGCAGGGGTCTTCTTGGTCTCGGCGTTCGGTACCGTGGACTTGGGAGGGTCCTGAGCGAAACCCAGTGCTCCCATCCCGGCGAGCAGCAAACCGACTGTTAGTACCACTACCCTGCTCCGCCCGGAAGCTTGCACGGCTGCGCTAGCCATCGCCTGTTCCCCCTCGAGAGCGAACTTGTCTTGCGTTGGTGTCCGTCTCCAGCTGAAATTCATCCTAGGAATTTGTCCGAGTAATCATCAGTCTT
>JBGQLF010000638.1:0-6411 GCA_041499985.1 Gemmataceae bacterium | reverse complement strand
TTCGGGCTCATCATGGATGTGTCCGACAGAGAACAGAGAGAACCTCACGAGCGCAACCGCTCCAGGTCGTCAAAGAATCCCGGATACGTCTTGGCCACGCAGCCGGGATTCGTGAGCACAATCCCCGGCACGCGCAACCCGATCAGGGCCATGCTCATCGCCATGCGATGATCATTGTACGTCTCGATGCCGGCGCCGTGCAATGGCCGTGGAGTGATCGTCAGGCCGTCGGCGAACTCCTCTACCCCGGCGCCAACGCGCCGCACTTCAGTAGCCAGGGCGCTTAAGCGGTCGGTTTCCTTGTGACGGATGTGGGCGACGTTCCGGATCGTGGTCGGGCCCTCGGCAAAACACGCGACGGCGCCCAGGGTCATCACGGTATCGCTGATGTCGTTCATATCGACGTCGATACCATGCAGGGCGCCGCCTTGCACCGTCAGGCCAACCGGTCCCTCCACGACGCGGCAGCCCATGCCTTCCAGAACCTCCAGAAAGTAGACATCCCCTTGGAGACTCTTCCGGGTGAGATCGGCGATCGTGACCTCGCTGCCGGTGATGGCCGCGGCGGCCCAGAAGTAGCTGGCGGCCGAGGCGTCTGGTTCGATCATATAGTCGCACAGCCGCGTGTGCCGGCGGGGATCATAGCCCGCCTCAATCGTCGCCGCCTCGACCTGTTCCAGATGGGATTCATCGTAGCTGCGACTCCGGCAACTCACGACCTGGAAACGCACGGGATCGTCCTCCTGCAACACCGGGAACCCCCATTGGCGCAGCATTTTGAGAGTCATCTCGACATAGGGCCAGGACACGATCGGTCCGTCCACCTCGATCACAACCTGGTCACGTGCATAGGGGGCAGCCAGCAACAACCCGCTCAGAAATTGGCTACTGATATCCCCTTTGATCCGTACCGGACCACCGTTCAACCCGTCGGCCTCGACGATGACAGGAGGGCAGCCGTTGCCCTTCTCACTGTAGGCGGTGACGCCGAGCTGCCGCAGAGCATCCAGGAGGTCTTGGATGGGTCGCTCCCGCATGCGCGGCACGCCGTCGAGTCGGAACCGTCCCTGTCCCAGGGTGACCAGGGCCGTTAGGAAGCGCATGGTGGTTCCGGAATTGCCCACGAACAGGTCGGCCGAGTGAGCGGGGATCGTGGGCTCGTCTAGCTCGGAGTCGACCGTGATCACCGACGTGGGCCAATCGGTGAGCACGCGAAAGCCGAGCGCCCTCAACGAGGTGATCATCACCTCCGTGTCCTCGCTGCACAGGCCACCGCGCAGGGCATAGGCAAAGCCCTTGGCCGACAGCGCGGCCATTACCAGGGCGCGGTTGGTGATGCTCTTGGAGCCCGGTACCCGGATTGTGGCCGCCGGCGGCTGGTTCAGCGGAATGATCTCGAGCGTCTTGGGAAAGGACATAGCCTATCGCTCATACGTGACGCGCATCAGGAACAGGCCCTGCGCCGGGGCCGTGGGACCTGCCTGTTTGCGATCGCCTGCGTGCAGGATCTCCGGGACGTGGGCCGCCGGCCAGTGACCACGGCCAACATTGATCAAGGTGCCGGCGATGGCCCGGACCATATTGTACAGGAAACCATCCGCTTCCACGTCCAGCCAGATCCAGTCGCCCAGGCGATTGAGCGCCAGATGGGTGATAGTGCGTACACTCGACATGCGGTTGGGCCATTCCGTCTCGAAGCTGCGAAAGTCATGTCGTCCGCAGAGCGGCTCGGCCGCCTGGCGCATCGCCGCCACATCGAGACGGTGGCGCGTGTGGAAGCAGTAACGGCGCAGAAATAACTCCGGCACCGGCCCATCGTGGATGATGTAGCGGTATAGCTTGCGCTTGGCGTCGTGGTTGGCATCGAAGGCCTGCGGCACATCCGCCGCTTCGCGCACCACGACATCGGGAGGCAGATGGGCGTTGAGGCCCCGGACCAGCACTTGGGGCGCGTGGCCGGTGGTGCTGTAGAAATTGACCATCTGTCCTACGGCATGAACACCGGTGTCGGTGCGGCCACTGGCGTTGACCCGGATGCGCTCACCGGTTAGGTCGAAGAGGGCTTTCTCCAACGTCTCCTGTACGGTCCGGAAGCCGGGCTGGATCTGCCAGCCTTTGAAGTCGGTGCCGTCGTAACCCAGGAGCAACCGGATATTGCGCATCGGTCTGACTAATGGCGTGGCAACCAGCCGCGCTGCACAAGCACTTCCGCGATCTGCACGGCGTTGGTTGCCGCTCCCTTGCGCAGATTGTCTGCCACGACCCAGATATTCAGGCCATGTGGCACCGTCGGATCCCGGCGGACTCGGCCGACAAAAACTTCATCCCGGCCGACACTTTGGAGCGGCATCGGTACTTCGCCCTTGCTCGGATCATCGAGTAGCACGATGCCGGGCGCTCGGCGGAGTGCTTCGCGCGCCTGGGCGACGCTGATCGGCCGATGGAACTCGATGTTGACCGCCTCCGAATGACCGATGCGCACTGGCACGCGCGCCGTCGTGGGCGAGATTTCGATGGTATCATCGTCCATGATCTTGCGCGTCTCGCGGACCATCTTCCATTCCTCTTCGGAATAGCCCTCGTCGCCGGCCTTCCAATCATGCGGCAACACGTTGCCCGCCAGCTGGGCGGCGTGAGCCTTGGCCGGTGGGACCGGCTCGCCGCGACCCAGTGCATTCAGCTGGGCGTCGAGCTCGAACAGTCCCGTGGCCCCTTTGCCGGAGGACGCCTGATACGTGGCTACCACGACGCGCTTGATGCGGGCCAGATCGTGCAATGGTTTCAGCGCCACGACCATTTGAATAGTGGAACAGTTCGGATTGGCGACGATGCCCTTGGGAATGTGGGCTAAGGCGTGCGCGTTGACTTCTGGAACGACGAGCGGTACTTCGGGATCCATGCGCCAGGCGCTGGAGTTATCGACGACAATCGCGCCTGCCTTGGCCGCAATCGGGCTGTACTCCCGGCTGATCGACGCCGGCGTGCTCGAAAGGACGATGTCCACACCCGCGAACGCCTCGGGCCGAAGCAGCTCGACTGGATACGTCTTGCTCTGGAAGGTGATCGTTTTGCCGGCGCTGCGCTCCGAAGCCAGGAATTTGATGGCACGGAGAGGGAAGCCGTGTTCGGTCACCACTTGCCGCATCACCTCGCCGACCGCCCCGGTTGCCCCCACGATCGCAACGCTTGGCATCACGGGCATGATCCTTTCGTAAAATGAACGGGAAGCCTGTACAACTCATCCAGTATTAGATGGAAGAGCCGCCCTTGGCAAGAGTAAGTCGTCTGCCGGCAGGTTCGCGCGGAGGCGACAGTTGTCTCTATTCAAGTATGCCTCATGAATGATTCCGATTGGCACTGGATGCGCCGCGCTCTGGAACTCGCCGAACGCGGCCGGGGCTACGTCGAGCCGAACCCGCTGGTCGGCGCCGTGCTGGTGCGCGACCACCAGCTTATCGGCGAAGGCTGGCACCAGCGCTATGGCCAGGCCCATGCCGAGGTCCACGCCCTGGCCGCGGCCGGAGAAGCCGCACGCGGGGCCACGCTGTACGTGACGCTGGAGCCGTGTTGCCATCATGGCAAGACGCCCCCCTGCACCGACGCACTCCTGCACGCCGGCGTTGGCCGAGTCGTGACTGCCATGACCGATCCCTTCCCGCAAGTCGCCGGCAACGGGGCCGTGCTGTTGCGGGCGGCGGGGGTAACTGTCGATTTCGGCCTGGGCGAGGCGGAGGCACGCCGGTTAAATGCTCCGTATCTGAAACTAGTGACCACCGGCCGGCCCTACGTGCACGCCAAGTGGGCCATGACGCTCGATGGCAAAATCGCCACGCGCACCGGCGACTCCAAGTGGATTAGCGGCCCGGCTTCGCGCCAGCATGTGCATGCGTTGCGCGGCCGGATGGATGCGATCGTCGTCGGCATCGGCACGGCATTGGCCGATGATCCACTGTTGACGGTTCGCCCGCCTGGACCGCGTACGCCAGCGAGGGTCACCCTCGATAGTCGGGGCCGCCTGCCCGTCTCCTCTCGGCTGGTTGAGACGGCGGGCACGACACCGACGCTGGTTGTCACGGTGGGCGAATTGCCTGCTTCGCAGGTAGCGCCGCTGCGCGACCGCGGTTGTGAAGTGATCGCCTTGTCGGCGGAGGGAGGGCGTCCTTCGGTGCCTGCTCTCCTAGAGGAGCTAGGAAAGCGGCGCATGACGAACATCCTGGTCGAAGGCGGCTCGGCGGTGCTCGGTAGCTTTCTGGACGCACGGGCGCTTGATGAGGTGCATGTCTTTGTCGCGGCGCGGCTACTCGGTGGCAGTGCGGCCAAGACGCCGATTGGCGGCCTCGGCGTGGCGAAGATCGACGAAGCGTTGGCATTGGCGGAATGGCGCGTGGAGCAGGTGGAGGCAGATCTGCTGCTGCGAGGGACCTTGCATGATCCCCAGGCAAAGTTCAGCTGTCATCAAGAACAAAGCCCTACCGAGTCAACGAAAAGATCCGGCTAAGCTGCCTCCCTCCCCCCTGCTTTCGCGTCTCAAGAGATGGCCGGCGATTGCTGGCGTGGTAGGCGTTTGGATGCCCGTTGGAGTTCCTTGCGGGCCTGGGCCAGGCAGTGCATCAGCTGCTTCTCGATCCGGGAGAAGTACTCGTCCGGCAGTTCCGTGGCCAAGGCGGCCCGCAAGAGCGTGACAGCCCGCGTGTACTGCCCGAGCCGCTCATGGCAGGAGGCGGCGCTAACACGATGGATCGCCGCCTCGCGCTTCTGCTTGTCAGCCTCGAGCAGGCAGGCCACCTGCTCCTCACAGAGGGCGGCCCGCGCCCACTCCGCCGCCGCTTCTTCCGGCCGGTTATAATCGGCCAATGCCTGAGCGTGGGACAACAGCCAGGATGCCTCGCCCAACATCTGGTCGAGCAGGGCAGAGGAGGGCTTCGTCTTAGGACGACTCATCTTCGGATTCCTCTTGTTGGCTCTAAAACACGTCGCATGATGGAACGGTTTCCCGAATGATCGGCGTGAGGTCAGGGCCTTTGAGGCGCCAAACCGCCAAGGCGGCCTGGTGACGGCTGTTCGGCTGCAATTGCGTGAATTGCCAGGCATGCGGGTCATCGCCGAACCCGGGTGCAAATGTGATCGTCGGGGGCCGGTTCGCATGGAGGTGGAAGGAGAAGTCCTGTAATGGGAGGGACAACCCCAGCCCCCGCGCCTTGATATACGCCTCTTTCAGAGTCCAATAGTTAAAAAAGACTTCCCGTTGCTCCGCGACGGGTAGCGCTTCCCAGTGAGCCAACTCGGACGCGGAGAGGCAGTGACGGGCCAGGCCCGCGCTGATCCCTCGACGCTCCATGTCCTCAACGTCCACCCCGATCTCGCGACCCGCCGTCACCGCACAGACGACCAGCCCGTCGGTGTGCGACAGGTTGAAGCGGAGGTGGGAAAAACCCGCCGGGGACGCAATCGCCGGCTTGCCGTACCCGTTGGCGACAAACACCCAGTCAGCGGGGGGAATCCCGGCATAGCGCGACAGCGTAGTGCGGACCAGGGCCCGGGCCACCAGAAACTGCTGGCGATTCCGGGCGAAGACATAGCGCTGGTGGCGCGTCGCTTCTTCAGGCGCCAGCAGTGCCTGATACGACCGGAGGATTTCCGGGTCGGTGATCCGGTCGGAAAACACGTACCACAGGTGGACTTCGGAGTCGGGCAGAGGCAGGAGTGAAAACGGCATCGGGTTGTCCATGGGCGTTCTTAACGTTGCGAGCGCTTGAAGAAGACGTCCCGCAGCTGCTGGTTGAACGAGGCACTGGCGTTGAGGGCGGCCAGGAAGTCGTCCTTCTTCAACTCGTAGAGCACCGCATCATCATGGGCCACCACCGTGGCGTTGCGCGGCTCGCCCGTCAGCAAGGCCGTCTCGCCGAAAAAGTTCCCGGCCTCCAGCGTCGTTACCTTCCGGGGGGCGCCATCGCCCTCCTTCATCAGCACGTCTACCGAACCGTCCCGAATCAGGAAAAACTTGTCGCCCTCCTCCCCCTGGCGGATGATGGTAGTCCCAGGGGTGTAGTGTTCCTTCAACATCTTTTGGGAGATCTCGGTCAGCACCGCGGGCGGGTTCTTTTCGAACACCGGGCACTTGATCAGGAACTCGCAGATGGTGACCGCTTCCTCGACCAGGATCTCCGAGGCGATGCGGCCATCGACCATGTTGACGATCCGGTCGGCCACGTCGAGGATGCGGTTGTCATGGGTCACCATCAGGATGGTGCAGCGCTCGTTCTGGGCCATCTCCTTGAACATCGTGACGACTTCGCGGCCCGAAACCTTGTCGAGCGCTGCCGTCGGTTCGTCGGCCAGGATCAGCTTGGGCCGATTCACCAGGGCCCGGGCCACGGCCACGCGCTGCTTCTGGCCACCCGACAGCTGCCT
>JBGQLF010000637.1:0-6413 GCA_041499985.1 Gemmataceae bacterium | reverse complement strand
CGATGAAGAACAAATCCGCTCGCCCAGTTGGCACTTGGTTCCTCGGCTTGCTCTTGCTGGCTGCCAGCGGGGCCGGCGCTACCTGGGCGCTGCACTCGCGGGCCGGCGAAAGACCACCGAAGGAAGGGAGTCCAGAGGTTCCGGCGCCGGTGCGCGGCGAACGCACGGTTACCTGCTTCGGGCATGTCGATGTCGAGGGCGGTGTGACGGCGCTGTATCCGCTCCAGCCCGGCCGGGTGACCGACGTGCTCGTCCATGAAAGCGACTCGGTTAAGACGGACACGATCTTGTTCCGCATGGATGATCGACTGGCCAAGCTGCGCGTCCAGGAAGCGGAGGCCGATGTCGCTGCGGCCCAATCTCAGTTGGACGAGGCCGGCAAGTTGCCGGAGCAGCACCAGGCCAAACGTGCGCAGCAGCAGGCGGCCAACCAGGCGGTTCAGTATCGGCTGTCGGCGGCTCGGCACCTGCTGACACGCAAGGAGCAGCTGGTGAAGATCGGTCAGGGGAACGCCGAGGAAGCGGCCGCGGCCGCGGATGCCGTGAAAGAGCTGGAAGCAGCTGAAGTGGCCGAGAAGCAGAAGCTGCGTGAGTTGGAGCTCCACGATCCGGCCACCGGCATCACCCGAGCCGAGGCGGATCTACGGGCCAAGCAAGCGCGCCTGGAGCAGGCCAAGAATGCCCTGGACGAATGTGTCCTGCGCGCCCCGCTGGATGGCAAGGTCTTGCGGCTGTTCGTCAGTCCGGGTGACGTGCTCGGCCCGCAACCGAAGCAGCCGGCCGTGCAGTTCTGCCCCAACACGCCGCGGCTCATTCGCGCGGAAGTGGAGCAGGAATTTGCCAGTCGCGTGGTCGTTGGCCAAACCGCTCTCGTGGAAGATGATAGCAGTGCAGGCGGTACCTGGCGCGCCAAGGTCAGTCGCGTCTCCGACTGGTACACGCATCGGCGCTCGGTCGTCCAGGAGCCGTTGCAATTCAATGATGTGCGCACCCTGGAGTGCATCCTCGAGCTCGACCCAGGACAACCACCGCTGCGCCTGTGGCAGCGCGTTCGTGTCACGATGGGCAAGTAATGGGACCGAAGGATCGAGCAACCAAGCCCACGGGCGGCCGCGCCCGTGGACTCGTCAGGAGGTCACGCGATGACATGGTTGCTATTGGCCACCGGATTTACCGGTGCACTCACCCTTGTCTTTGTGATCCGCTGGATCGAGCGCTGGCGGGCAGTACCGTTTTCCGTCTCGGCTCACTTCTCCCCCAAGGGCGGCTGCACGGACGTGATCGTCCGCGAACTCCAGCAGGCCCGCAAGGAGATCCTCATCCTGGCCTACTCATTCACTTCCAAGCCAATTGCCCAGGCCATCCTCGAGGCACGCAAACGCGGCGTGCAGATTGAAATGGTGCTGGATCGTAGTAATGAACAGGAGGCGTATTCGGACTTGCAGTTATTTCACCAGGAGGGATTACAGCCCTTGATTGATGCGCATCACGCCATCGCGCACAACAAGGTGATGCTGATCGATGGGCACACCTTGATCACCGGCAGCTTTAACTTCACCCATCAAGCTGAGATCGAGAACGCGGAAAACCTGTTGGTCATCAAGGGCCACAGTGAACTGCTGAGCGTCTATCAGCAGAACTTCGCCGTACACAAGGCTCACAGCCAGCCCAGCCAGAAAGCGGAGCCGGCGGGACAGCGCCGCGCGGCGTGATCTCAGACGGGTTCGATACGGCGGCGCACTTCCAGGTTCTTCTTTGCGTCCTCCTCTTGGGCCACAGGCTTGCTGAAGTGTTCGATGGCCAGGTCGTGGAGGAGCAAGACACCCGTCCACATACCAAGAACGCCCTGTACCGTTTGGCTCTCGCGCTCCTGGGCCGAGAAGACAATCTCCGCGACACGGGCCTGTTCCGGACTGGGCGGTGGACTGGGGGCCTCGATCGCAGCGATCGGCATCTCAGGCATTTGCTGAGCGGGCGTGGCAACTCGGACCATCCCAAGCGGTAATTCGTGAAACATGTGCGCACCTCGGCAAGGTAGCCTCTGCTCGTTAAAGTAATTCTATTTTACCGTGCCGCCTCGGGTCAAGCCAAGAAATCCTGCCGTCCAAATCAACCCTGGTTGGACGAACGCTCAGGGCGTGGCGAGTTCGCTTACCAGTTGCTGCCGGCACTGTGCAAACATATAGTAGACAGCCGCACACAAGAGGTCGAGATCCTGCAAAGCGAACGCGCGGTTGTCCCGTGTAAACGTCGCGGCATGGAGCTTGCCAAACTCCCAGAAACGGCCGTTCGTCGCGATTCCATGGAGAGTCTGTTCCGGCATGTCGTTCAGTTTCTGGGCGGCGAGCATGGCCGCCAGGCACTGACCCCAGCCACGGGCAAAGTCATCTCTCTTGGCTTCCACCACGAGCAGATAGGGCTTATCTACAACGAAGATCCCTAGGGGTGAGCGCCGAGCCAGAAAGTAGTCGGGAGTTCCGGATAACTCGGCACTGTAATCGAGCGTTTCATGACTCCAGAGCATGAAGTCCGCGGTGAAGGACGACCTCCAAACCTCCTTCAGTACGGGGTAGATCAAGCTCTCACAGATGGCAAACTCTGAACTATCTGACCCCAGATAGCTTTGGGCGAAAGCCAGATCGCTGCGAAAATGTGCCGAGAGCGTCAATTCCAGGGGTACGACGAAGTCCTCTGGCACACCGGTAATCTGATAGGCCCGGGCTACGTCCCGGATCGAGGTATAAGAGCCAATCGGCATGTTGACCCCTCCCGAAGCACTGCGACTGGATCTCCCGCGCCCATGGTAATCAAGCAGCCTCCCAGGAACAACGTCAGCCGCGAGGTCAATCCGCCTTCGCGCTTTTTATGTCGCCGACAAAGATATCCAACCCGCGCTGGGAAGCCTGGCGGTAGACCGGTTCGATGACATCCAGGAAGCGCTCCGCGCCGCGCCAGAAGGAGGTCTTTCTCTCGCGGGAATACCTGTTCCCGGATCAGCTCGCGATCGAGTTGGCATGAAGGACGTGCACCAGCCACACCAGCAAGGCGAGCGGCGCCGTGTAGACGGTTGCCCAGAGCATGCCCCAGAGGACAGCACGCGGCAAGTGGTCCCGGCAGCCGTGCTCATCGTTGGCCGCGCGTGCCAGCATGCCGCGGATGAAGACGTACATCACAAAAGCCAGGCCTGGGATGACGATCTCGATGAACAGCCACAGCCCCACGAGTACGAGGCCCAAAGCCAGAATCACACCGAGACCGAGGAGGCAGCCTTCGAAGTCGAAGACTGGGACGAACCACCATCCCCAATCGGGAAGTCCGCTGCCTCGTTCGCGTGGAGAGGAATTACTCCAGGCCGACCACCAGTTGCGCGGTTCCCCCAGGGTGTGGTCGTCGGTGACCCGGCTGCCGGAGTAGAGCAGGCGCGTCAGGACCATCACCCACACCAGCCACCAGAGACCGAGCACGATCTCGACGTCGATCCAGGGTGGAAAGCGTCGCGCCAGGGGTAGGATCAACAGCGCGGTCAAGACCAAGCAAGCGACCAGCACCGCGGTGCTCGTCTTGCCCGAGACCAGGGGCAAGCGTGCGGTTCGCACCAGGGCGGCGCGCCGCTCCAGCGGAGTCCGTCGCGCCGAAGGATCACCCATCGTCGTCGCCTCCGAAGCATCTGCCAGTTGCTCTGTTGCCTGCGGGAACAAACCAGGATACAGCCACGGAATCGACCTTACCGTACGCGGGCAGCCGGCCGATAGCAAGCGCGGAACAGGCTCCCGGCTGGGGGGTTAGATCCCGAACGGGTGACGGGGAAAAGAATCTAAAACGATATGCTAAGTGATTTTTAAGCGAAGTAGCCCGAAGTGCCAGCGAGGGGCAATGATTCCTCGCTGGCACTTCGGGCTAGTCAGTATCCGGACGAACTGGCGAAACGCTCGCCCGGCCTATCCGTGGAGGCGTTCTCAGCCATCCAGTACCGCCAGATCGTTGTCGAAGACGGCATCCGTCATCCAGGAGCGCGCCAGCGAATCGCTCTGAGGCTGGCTGCTTGGGCTGCGGAACACCCCATCCACCAATTGCGGGTTCAAGTCCATCGTCAGTAGAAGGCTCGCTCCGCGATCCGTCGACCCGACGAGGTTCGAACCCGCCACGGTAGCCGTAGCCTGTCCTGGGTCCTCCAGCGAGCCGATGCTCGAACCGGCGCTGCCAAGACTCAGCAACGCCGGAGTCAACTGTGCGACCTGACCAGCCAGCGCCTCCGTGTCGTTTTCCCCCGGGTTCGTCACCGGGTTGATCACCAGCGGCTCCCCCCCGCCGCCGGAACCGGACAGATTGAAATTGGCGATCCAGGTGCCCCAGTTGCTCGAAACCGCATTCGTCGCATACTCATGGGTGGCCCAGAAGCTGGTACCGGAGGAGGGGTCCACGCTGATGCCGCCGTATTGGCCCACTGCATATGGCGAACTCCCCGTGAAGTCGCTATAAGCCGCTTGCCCCCCCTTGACCAACACCGGTGTCCTCATGGTCCCGAGGGAATCGGCGGTGCTGCGTCCCGTCACATACATCGACAGGAACTCATTCGAGGAGGACTCCAGGTAGGTCATGCCCACATCGCCGTTGGCCGCAACCTCGATGGCTGGGAAGTACGTGTACACCCCCGCCCCGGGGTTGATCTCGCCGGACTGCGTCAGCGTCGGCGTCGCGCTGACGTTGAACTCGTACCAACGGGCATGGGCCACTCCTCCGGTGCCCACTGTCTGGCTGGCCAGTAAGCGGTTCCCCCGCAACGCCACGCTGAGCCGGCGCGTGTCGAACGTGAACAGCAGATTGCTACTGCCTTGCTGAGGCGCTAGCGGCGGATCGCCGTAGGTTGGCACCGACACCAATACATCCGGCGCGAACGTCGGCGAGGAGAGGAGGTTGTTCATGACCGCCACTTGCATGGTGCTGCTCCCTCCAGGGCCGGCTAGGACAAACCACATCGGATCCCCCGTCACGGAGCCGTGCATCACAGCCGGTGTTAGGGAGAACTCGTTGCCGCGGTTGACGACGAATGTGGTCAGAGTAGCGGGATTGGCATCCAGCACCGAGGACTTGGCGATCGTCAGCACCTGCGTGTGATCGTACGTCGAGGTGGAACCGGAGACGGTGTACATGTTGAAGGTGACGACGAAGGCATCCGCGTTCGAGCCCAGGCGGGGGAAATCGGCCACGGCCACCTGGCCCCCGCTCGTGATCTGTTGCAGGTTGATCGCCTGTTTCTCGCTGAAGCCCGCCGTCGGATCGGACGTATTCGAGACGGCCAGGTAGAAGGTCGAGGACATGGCATTGAAGTCGTGTTGCAGGACGCCAACGACAAAGCGACCGGCCTGCTCATCGTAGAGTGCTACCGGTTCGATGAGCGGCGAGCCGGTGCCGAAGAACATACTCAGGGGCTGCGAAAACACGAAGCTGCCGGCCTTGGTATAGAAGGCGATTTGGGAATTGACGACCTCGACCAGGAAAGCGGGTCCGGCCGCGATCTGGGGATCGGGGGGCACGAACTGGCTGCTGTTGGGGAAATCCAGACCGGGGAAATTGGTACCCAGGATGATGCTACTGCTGCTGCTCGCGTTGACCACCTGGGTCAGGGTGGCCGACGTGCTGGTGGTGAAGTTGAAATCGCCGCCATAGACCGCGGTGATGGCATGGCTGCCCACGGTCAGGGCGGAGGTCGCGAACGTCGCCGTGCCATTGTTCAGCGGGGCGGTGCCGAGCGTGCTGCCGCTGTCGCGGAAGGTGACGATACCAGTCGGCGTCCCGCTGGCGGGACACACAGCGCTCACGGTGGCCGTGAAGGTGACCGTTTGGCCGAACGTCGACGGATTGGGGAAGGAACTAATCGAGGTCGCGCTATTGCTGCTGCTCGGGTTGACCGTCTGGGTCAGGGTGGCCGACGTGCTGGTGGTGAAGTTGGTGTCACCGCCATAGACCGCGGTGATGGCATGGCTGCCCACGGCCAGGGCGGAGGTCGCAAACGTCGCCATGCCATTATTCAGAGGCGCCGTGCCGAGCGTGTTGCCGCTGTCGCGGAAGGTGACTGCGCCGGTCGGCGTGCCAGCACCGGGAGCTACAGCGCTTACCGTGGCCGTGAAGGTCACCGTCTGCCCAGGCACTGCGGGATTGACCGACGAACTCAAGCCGGTCGTGGAATTGGCCTGGAAGACCGTCTGCGCCAGGGCTGTCGAGGTGCTGCCGCTGAAGTTGGCATCGCCGCCATAAACCACCGTAATCGAGTGGGTGGCGGCCGCCAAGGCCGTGGTGGTGAACGTTGCTTGGCCGCTGCCATTGAGCAGGGCCGTGCCCAAGGTCGTGGCGCCATCACGGAGCGTAACGGTCCCCGTAGGCGTCATGGTGGCCGGTGCCACCGGCGTGACCGT
>JBGQLF010000636.1:0-6442 GCA_041499985.1 Gemmataceae bacterium | reverse complement strand
GGTTGAGCTGCGTCGGGTCGCACGGTGGCACCTTGTTGGCGAAGCGCCTCGATCACCTGTGGAAGCGTTTCCGGTCCGCATTGAAAGGTACCTGAAATGTTATTGACCTCCGTGACTACCGCACCGGCTTCCACGATCAGTTCTCCCGCGCCGGCAACGGGCTGGGCGCCGCCTAAGATTTGCGGATGCATGTGCGGGCCGTCCGGAGCAATCCAAACCACGCCACCGGCATCCTGGACATAGACATACGTGCCTGGCTCCAACTGGTCTGAAAAAGGCCGACTGTCAGGGTGCTGCGCATAGGGGAACGGATCTCCTGGTGGTTTGGTTGGCAGGATAGGTGCTCTCCTTGGTTTCAGGGCATATCTGCGTCCATCGCCGACAACCGGTTGGATCACCGAGTTGTTCCAGCGACTGCCATTCGGTGTCCAACACGTGCAAGCTCATGGCACATCCGGCTCCTGATCAACCTGGCGCCGATAGTCCGCCATGGCTTGTTTCCACTCTTCCAACATCGGATCATCCTTGAACATGCCGGCCATCTTCAGCCACGGGTTGTCCCCATCCGGCACTTCCAGCATAACTAAGCGACTGCCTGCGGTTAGACGGGCTTGCAAAAGTTCGCGCAACTTCTGGAGCGCCTCGTCGGGTGTCGCCCCTTCGGCAGTCAACGGCAACGGTTCGCCGCCCCGGGCGCGGAAGCCGTTTCCTGGCAAAGGATCGATCAACACGGGAATTTGCATTATTGTTACCCCCAAAAGACACCAATCTCTCTGTCCCACTTCCTTTACATCATAAGCTCGCGAGCGAACGGCAGCAATGCAGGCAAGAGGCGCTTCACCATGCCCGCGCAACAGGCCGGCTGTCGTTGACAACCATTTCGATGCAAACAGGATGAACCAAAGTGAACAGCAGCGGGCTCTCCTGGCCCTGGCCTAGGGCTTCACCCTGCTGCGCGCGTAGCGCGGCACGCTCATTCCGTCCATGGTGGCGCAGGACGTCCAAAAACGCGGGCGTCCTGGCGCTACTCCTGGTGCTCCTGAGTGATTGAAGGGAAGTTCGGCCGGCGCTCCTGGAGCGATCGACCAAGTGTTCCCAGTTGGAGAGTTCCCCTCTCCCCTTCAAGGAGAGAGGGGAAAGGCCAGTCACAGTTCAAGCGACTTGACGCGTGGCGACGGTAGCTCCGGCCGGCTTGACGGCTCGTCCTATTGTCAGAAGGAAAGGCAGGGGACCTCCACGGCGGCGCTGACGGACGTCGTCAAAACCGGTCCGCTGAAAAAGGTCACGCAGCGCGGATCCGGTTCGGTGGCGCACCGGCCCTTCCATCAGAACCACGAACACGTCGAATAGAAGCCGACCCCAGAGCCCATCGCGGTCGCCGTCGATGAGCAGCAACCGGCCGTCGGGCCGCAGGACGCGGTGCATCTCGGCGACGACCCGCTCCTGCTGGGGATAGTGATGAAAACTGTGCGTACACGTGATGACATCGAAGACATCCTCGGCGAACGGCAGCCGTTGGCTATCGCCCCGCACCAGGTGCAGCCGTTGGCCGACTTCCAGACAATGAGTTCGACCCTGCTCGAGCATGCCGGCGCTCAGATCCAGGCCCCAGACCTGCGTGTGCGGCAAGCGCTCGAGCACCCGCGTGGCGAAGCGGCCGGTACCACAACCGATGTCGAGGAGGCGACTGTCGGCGGGACCGAGCAGTTGCAGCAGCATCTCGTGGGAGGGTTGAAAGAAGAACCGTTGCAGCAGGGTGCGATCATAGCTGCGGCTCCAGCGGTCGAATTCCTGCTGGGCATCCGCGGTGCGGTAGGTCGTGGCACCTTTCCTGTTCCAGGCACGCATGGTCGTGCTCCCCTTTGAGATTCCGAAGGAGTCCTTTCTTTACTTGGAGGCCGCGGCCGGCGGTGGATAGGCTTTGACGATGGTGGCCAGCGCCTGTTCGTAGTCGTCCGGAATCGGCTCGAAGCCGGTAATCTTCCACAGGGTGAGTAGTTGTCGGCCGCGCAGGTTCTGGTTGGCGGTGAGCATGCCGGTGCGGAAGCGCTGGAGTAGCGTTTCATCCAGGGCGCCGCTGTGATAGGCGACGACGGCGGCCGGGAACACATCCGGTTTCTGAACTTCCTTGAGCTTGGCGAAGCGGCCGGGCTTGCGCCTCTGATAGCAATCGAGGGCGAGGCCATCGACGACGGTCGCCTGCACGACGCCGTCCACCACATCGTCGAGGGCATCCTCGACATTGGCCGGCGTGGTGATCCGGGTAAAGAAGCCAGAGCCATCCTTGCCGCTGGCCAGGCACTGGCGTTCGAGGAAGAGCCGGCAGTGTTCCTTACTGCCGCGCGGCAGGGCCAAGGTCTGGCCGCGAAGGCCTGCAAAATCAGTTGCCGGGCAATCGTGGCGCACTACCAGGTGGACTCGCGGGTAGCGATGCTGGTTGATGGCAATGACCAGGGGACGGAGCTCGGGATACTTTTGCCGGGCCCAGGCGAACTCGACGCCGTGGAAGACGCCCAGCTGAACCTGATCCTTGGCGAGCGCTTCGCCGAGACCGGTGGCGTCGCCCGCGGAACGGAGATCGCCCTGAAGGCCCGTCTGCGCTTTCATGAGAACCTGGAACAACTGCATCGAGGCATGGATCATCGGTTCGGGTATTTCTCGGAAGAGCGTGCCGACGAGGCCGATGCGAACCGGCGCGGGCGGGGTGCCCCCTTTGTCGACGACACCTCCTGCAAGGACGCCGGGAAAGGACAGCAACAGAGCCAAGGCGACGAGAACCAGGCCTTGGCGCACCAGAGAGGCGCGAAGGGTGCGGCGCAGCATAAGACATGCTCCTTTGGAAAGCGCTCGAGGGCGCGAAGTCGTTCGTGATGCGTGGACAGGAGGCCTGCACAGTGCAAGCCCGCCCAGCGAAGGAGCGTTCACAAGAGGGGTGAAATGCCTGGGGTTCGCGGGGCGTCGGTGGACGGAGTGGAGGATCCTCAGGAGCGGTGATGACGGACGGTCAAGACTGCACCGATGGGACTCTCCACTGTGAAAAATAGATCAAACGGCGCCGCTGTCAAAGCGACTGCACGATTTTTTTCTCAAATTCGGCAAAATTCCGAAGCTTGAGGAAGGACGACCCATGAGTTGGGGGCATGCGGGTGCAATTGACAGCAGGCCTTGTAGGGGGGCACAATACTCGGGACGGAATCTGTGTTCAGGTGCCGCGAGAGGCTTGTCGGGAGATGCTCGCGCCATCGCTTCATCCCGCGGGCAAAGGAGCTGAACCATGTCGGTTACCACACCACCCACTACGGGTGCTTTCCAACAGCCGCCCTTTCCGGTTCGCCGGTTCACCGTGGACGAATACCACCGTCTGATCCAAGCGGGCGTGTTGACCGAGGAAGATCCTGTCGAGTTGCTGGAAGGATGGATCGTACCCAAGATGACGCGCAATCCACGCCATGACGTGGCCCTGGACCAGTCGCAAGAGGTTCTCCGCGCCAAGCTGCCGGCTGGCTGGCGACTTCGAATCCACTCGGCGATTACCACAAATGACAGCGAGCCGGAACCGGATGTGGCAGTGGTTCGGGGGCCGATTCGCAACTTTCTCAGCCGCCACCCTGGTCCACAAGACATCGGAGTGCTCATCGAAATCTCCGATTCCTCGCTATCCCATGATCGGAACGACAAAGGCCGTTCGTATGCCCGAGCCGGCATTGTCTGCTACTGGATCATCAACCTGGTAGATCGGCAGGTCGAGGTCTATACCGACCCAACCGGCCCAGACGGGACCCCCTGCTATCGGCGGCGTCAAGACTATGGCGTGGATCAAGAGGTGCCGTTGGTGCTGGATGGTCAGGAAGTCGCACGGATTGCTGTGCGGGAACTGCTGCCGTGAGGGCCCGACGACTGAAGGGAAACCCTGCCGATGAACAAGCTCAAGACCTTGCCGGACGTGCTGACGTTGGAGGAGGCGGCCCGTTATCTGCGCCTCCCAAGGGAGACTGTCAAGCAGCAGGCGGCCCAGGGAAAGCTGCCTGGTCGTTTCGTAGATGGGAAATGGCGCTTTCTGAAGGCGGCTTTGAACGATTGGCTGCGCGTCCAGGAAGTCCAGGATAGCTGGACCGCTTTGCTTGAGCAAGCGGGAGCTTTCAAGGATGATGAAACGCTGCCGGAGATGCTCAAAGCTATCTACCAGGCGCGTGGCCGACCAGAAGTCGAGGAAGGAAGCAACGGATAATGCATCTTCTCGACACCGATACGATAACCCACTTGCAGCTTGATCACCCACGCGTCGTCCAGAAGCTTCGTGAACTGGGGGGCGCTCCCGTAGGGACGACCATCATCACCAGGATCGAGATGCTCCGCGGACGTTTCGATGCCGTGGTCAAAGCCGCCAGTGCTGCCGAATTGCTGGGAGCGCACACGCTGCTCATCCGCACCGAACAATTCCTGAACCGCATGAGGGTTGTCCCGCTCGGCGAAGTCGCGGCTGCTCACTTCGAGCGCTTCCGTGCCATCAAAAGGCTGAAGAAGGTCGGTCGGGCCGATCTCTTAATTGCCTGCATCGCCCTGGCACACGAAGCCACGCTGGTCACGCGCAATGTGCGGCACTTTCGGCTCGTGCCCAACCTGCATGTGACCAACTGGGTAGATTAGTTTGCTGTGCTGGACACCTTCCTAAGCCGCCAGATAGGCGGATTCTCCCAGAGGTCCGGCTCAAGTCCGGAAGGAGCGGTTGCGGGCTTTGGGCCAGGATCCGGATCAACCATGACCTGCACCTGCTGTTTCGGAGTCCCAGGTTTTGATTCCACGAACTGGTAGCGGGGCCGTGATGCGTTGCGTTACGTCACCCGTGTGGGGTCCTGGCAGCGAATTTCGTCGGCAATGAAACGCAATGCAATCCATGCGGCCGTGTTGGTAGGGCCTCTTGAGCGGCTGGAGGGTAGCATTTGGGGCTTGAGCTGCCGCTGCCGGATCGACCCGACGGCAGTGGCGTTCGCGCAGGCCCGGTCGCTCGTCACGGTTTGCTGGGCGGGGTCTCGCGTAAGAGTGCCTCGACCTCGCCACGCAAGCGCTCGTCAAGCAGCCGCTCTTCCGAACGGGCACCCTCTGCCAGCTTCGCCTGGTCCAACCAGCGGCGGGCCTCGGCCGCTTGGCCGTTCCGCTGGTGAGCCAGCGCCAGCAACAGCTTCATCCAGATGGTACCGCCCTTGCCGTGCCGTTTCATGGCCTCTTGTAGGTTAGCGATGGCCGCGGCCGGATCATGGAGAACCAGTTGGCGCCAGTGGAACGCCGCCGCGAGCCCGTTGCCGGCCTTCTCGTGTTTCGTCGCCTGCTCTTCCTGCCAGCGCACGTCGAGCCGGGCCACGCCCTCTCGATAGCCGCGTTCAAAGTCGTCCGGCGGCCGGGTGTCGATCAAACGGATGACATCCCCTTGCGCGACGGCCAACAGGGGTTCCACCGGATGGTGAGCCACCCGCCCCGCTTCGGAATCAAATGGGTCCTGGGGCGTCGCCTGCTGCTGACCGCTCAGAGCGTCCCAGGCCAGTACCTTTCCGTTGATATTCCGACTGATCAGCCGCTGCCCATTCGGGCTGAACGCCACGCTCTGGACCTGGCCTTCATGGCCGCGGAGGGTGGCCAGCTCGGCACCGCTGCGGGCATCCCACAGCCTGATGGTCTTGTCGTCGCTGCCGCTGGCCAGCCGCTGCCCATCCGGGCTGAACGCCACGCTCAGGACCCAGCTTGCATGGCCGCGGAGGGTGGCGAGCTCGGCACTACTGCGCGCATCCCACAGCTTGATAGTGTTGTCCCTGCTGCCGCTGGCCAGCCGCTGCCCATCCGGGCTGAACGCCACGCTCCGGACAATGTCTGTATGACCGCGGAGGGTGGCGAGCTCAGCACCGCTGCGCGCATCCCACAGCTTGATGGTCTTGTCGTCGCTGCCGCTGGCCAGCCGCTGCCCATCCGGGCTGAACGCCACGCTGTGGACCGTGCCTGCATGGCCGCGGAGGGTGGCGAGCTCGGCACCACTGCGGGCATCCCACAGCCTGATGGTCTTGTCGTCGCTGCCGCTGGCCAGCCGCTGCCCATCCGGGCTGAACGCCACGCTCTGGACTTCGTTTGTATGGCCGCGGAGGGTGGCGAGCTCGGCACCACTGCGCGCATCCCATAGCTTAATCGTGTTGTCCCAACTGCCGCTGGCCAGCCGCTGCCCATCCGGGCTGAACGCCACGCTGTGGACCGTGCCTGCATGGCCGCGGAGGGTGGCCAGCTCGGCACCGCTGCGGGCATCCCACAGCTTGATGGTGTTGTCCCCGCTGCCGCTGGCCAGCCGCTGCCCATCCGGGCTGAACGCCACGCTCCGGACAATGTAGGTATGGCCGCGGAGGGTGGCCAGCTCAGCACCGCTGCGCGCATCCCACAGCTTGATGGTGTTGTACCCGCTGCC
>JBGQLF010000635.1:0-6464 GCA_041499985.1 Gemmataceae bacterium | reverse complement strand
CTGCCCTTGGCCAGCGCCTGCAGAGCCATCGCCCTCATTTGGTCAACAAATCGGTCAATTCCTGAAGTGAGGGCAGTAACCAGAACGTCTTTTTCCACGCGCCGGCGCTGCCAGTCGTCGGGGCCACGTCCCCCGGCCAGCGCCGTGGTGATCACATTCAGGGTATCTGGCTGCTGATCAGCCATTGAGTCCTCCTGATTTCGAGAAAGCTACACTCGGGCCATTCACGCCCCAGACTTCAGTGTGGTAATGAGATTGTTGACGTCGTCAAAAACCTGCTGTTCCTCAAAATAGATTGAAAGAAACCATTTCTTGATGGACGGGTTGAATACCGGTTGTACGGCATGATGTCCGCCCATGGCGAACCATTTAGTCGGCTGGACCGTTTTCATCACGACATTCGCCAGAGTTGTGGCGGAGGCGATGTTTTCCGCGACAGAACCGACCAGCGTTGTTACGTCGATGGTCTTGGTTTGCCCTGCAGCCATGTTTTTACTCCAGCTACGTGTCGTACGCGTCTCTTCTTGGCGGCGATGGGAGCGATCGGAGGCCCCGAAACGGTTTACCCGCCGTGAGCGAACCCGCAGACTTCCTTGCCTTTAGGCCGGAGTCAGAACAATATGCACCACGGTGCCATTTTTGCATTTCAGATGTCGCTTGACGACAAGCTGTTTTTGCTGGTCCGGCGGCGGAAAACTTAACGCAACCACCACGCAAATGATGGCATCATCCTCGGCCGAATTATTGCAAAAAGTCAAGGCGACAACTACAGGTTTGCCGCTGCTCGTGCCGAGCGGCACGATGACGTTGCCCCCGCAAGCTGGATTCTTCAAATTGTAAACAGGCGAATCCGGGCTGAAGACAAAGACCGTCGGATCCCCTTCGGTGCTCCGCGTCAGGCGGATCACACCATTGGTGATGTATCAGCCTACCGTGGCAAACTTGGCCTCGGGAGGGAAGGGCACGACGTGGAAGGATGCATCTTCCTCCGCTGCAGCAGTTGCACTGCCGGCGTCAAAACTATTGGGATCGGCCACAACAGGTCTCCTATGAGGTCAAAAGGCCGTTGACGCGCTTGTCCATTGATGATTTCAGGCAGGGCCAAGCCTAAACATGCCGGACCGTCGGGCACGTTTCGAGGCTCCCCGGATAATGGAAACCGGCGCATGGGTAGACGAGCCAAGCCCCATTCCCCCAATGCGCGCTTAGCCCTCTATATGAAATCCGCCTCCCTGAGCGTCATCCTTGAGAAAGAGCTTTATTACGGGTTGGCTCAGAGGATAATCGCTTTTGAACTTGGGGAGGCTCGTGCCAAAGTACGTCCCATCAGTTTCAAGGTGAAAAATCTCGGCCGACGTTGGCGCGGGGTCCGCAATAAAACCGATGGTATAAGGCCCGACAAGTTTTCCCGTACTATCGAGCATTTCCTTGTCTCTTATCAATCGATGACTCGTAGTGATGGTGTTTGCGCCTTCCAGATAGCTCCAAATTAACATCAAGTAATCGCCGAGCAGGACACCGTGCGGCAGCTCGAAGTATATGGCGAACTCCGAAAGCCTTCGATGGGGCAGCTCAAGCCCGAAGCGTGCACCTGCAGCCGTGACCGTAACGTCCTTGGTCAGCTGAAGCGTTGGCAGCCCTGATTCAACGGTGTATTCAACCGAAATGTCTACGGTCACGGTCGCAGCAAAACTGCCGTCCGTATTCGGCTGAATGACACCCGTAAATGTTCCTCCGTGGTAATCGAATTCAGCCGTCCCCCCACTCACTTTTGCCTGGTTCTGAATGTATCCGCACAGGATTCGGTAACGCGAAATCAGCCAAGAAGAAGCAGCCGGAACCGAGATGAATACCGGGAGTCCTGCCGATGACGCGGAGTCTGAGGATGGCATGGGAGCGCCTCATCATGGGTGACCGAGCAGATAGCGTCACTGTTGATGTATTCAAGGAAGGAAGAATAATGAGCTTGAGAATGAATGTCAAGTTTATTCATTTGGAGAATATGGATAAAATAGGAAAAGTAGCTTGACATTGCGCCCCGGACATTCTTGTCCGGACCTTGAGAGACGCTTTCGAGGGCTGGCTACGGGTCCAGGAGATTACACAGGCCGGGGGCCGCCCAAGCACCTCTATGCGTCGGTCGATGTGACGAATGGCACTAGCTTAAGGAACCAGGGACAGCCATAACAAGCTGGTGCGGCGGTGTTTGCTTTCTTCACCTTGGCATGCGCTCCGGCCGCTTCTCTCTGCTTTGCCTTCCCACCTGCCCAAGGGGACGAACCAGCGCGGCGCAACCAGAGCGTGCTTGAGGGGCGAAACCAATGGCCATATCGTTTTGATTGCGTTTCGTTTCGTTGCCGGCGAAATGCGTTGCGGGGCCCCCGGAGGGGTTGCGGAACGCAATCCATCCCGGCCTGGCTACCGCTCCGGGGCCTTGCTGGCACTCGAGCCCGAAGAAGCGAAGCAGAAACGGTCAACCCCGAGACTTGCAACTCGAGACGATCCCGAGTGCTTTGTGTGGTGACGAGAAAGGTATCCTGAGCCGTCCTGATTGAAGAGGGGTGAACGCCCCGCTGGCCCGGTGTCGTCCAGTCCGTCTTGACCGATTGTAGGTACCCCCCTTAGACTGATATTTTGGTAGCTTTCCACGGAGCGTCCGCCCTGCGCTTCAGCTCGCCCTTCGGAGGCGTTGGCCGCATGACGACCGAACAAACCATGGACGTTGGCTTTCTGGAAAAACTCAGCGACGGCCTGTCCGCCTTCTCCGAGGGCGTGGGCAGTTTTTTGACCCGCCTGTTCGGCTCCAGCAACGAGCGCCATATTCGCAAGCTCGGCTACCTCCGTTCCAAGGATCCCCGCAAGCCGCCCACCGTGGTTCCTGGCCTGCCGCTGGCCCAGGTCAACGAACTCGAAGCCAAAATGCACGCCCTCAGCGACGAGGAGCTGAAGGCGCTGACGCCGCAGTACCGCGAACGGCTTGCACAGGGCGCGACCCTCGAGGAACTCATTCCCGAGGCCTTTGCCGCCTGTCGCGAGGCCGCCTACCGCACCAAGAACATGCGGCACTTCGATGTCCAGATCTTGGGGGGGATCGTCCTGCACCGCGGCAACATCGCCGAGATGGTCACTGGGGAAGGCAAGACCCTCGTGGCGACGCTGCCGGCTTATCTCAACGCCCTGGAACAGAAGGGCGTGCACATCGTCACGGTCAACGACTACCTCGCTCGGCGGGACTGCGAATGGATGTCGCCGATCTACCACGCCCTGGGGATTTCGTGCGGCTTCATCCAAAGCGATATGGATCCGATCCTGCGCCGGCAGGCGTACGACTGCGACATTACCTACGGCACCAACAGCGAGTTCGGCTTCGATTACCTGCGCGACAACATGAAGCCGGCCCGCTGGGGAGACTCCCAGTTCCCGCCGTTTTATCACCAGGTCCAGAAAGCCCTCAACTACGCCATCATTGACGAGGTGGACAACATCCTCATCGACGAGGCCCGAACGCCGTTGATCATTTCCGGCCCCGCGTTTAGCGATGTCCGCCGCTACACTCAGGCCAACGAGATCGCCGTCCAGTTGACCGACCTGCAAAGGCACGAACCGGGACGTTACTTCGAAGTGAAGGAGAAGGAACACACCTGTCACCTCACCGACGAGGGTATTCACAAGGCGGAAGAGCTGGCCGGCGTCGAAAGCTTCTACACCGCCGGCAACATGGAATGGCCGCACCTCATTGACAACGCCCTCAAAGGCCACCATCTGTATAAGCGCGACAAGCAATACGTGGTGATGCGGCACCCGGAATCGGGCGAGATGAGCATTATCATTGTGGATGAGTTCACCGGTCGCCTCATGGTCGGCCGGCAGTGGAGCGATGGCCTGCACCAGGCGGTCGAGGCCAAGCATTTGCGTGATGGCGTCAAGATCAAGGAAGAGACCCAGACGCTGGCGACGATCACGCTGCAAAACTATTTCAAGCTCTACAAGAAGCTGGCGGGCATGACCGGCACGGCCATGACGGAGGCCAATGAATTCTGGAAGATCTACAAGCTCGACGTCATCGCGATTCCGACGAACAAGTCGCTCATCCGTGTCAATCATGCCGACGTCATTTTCCGCAACGAGAAGGAAAAATGGACCGCGGTTGTGGAAGAGATCGTCGACGTGAACTCCCAGGGTCGGCCGATCCTCATCGGCACCACCGATGTCGAGAAATCGGAGAAGCTCAGCGGCCTGCTGAAGCGGCGCGGCATCAAGCATGAGCTGCTCAACGCCAAGCCGGAGTATGCGGCCCGGGAAGCGGAAATCGTCGCACAGGCAGGCCGTACTGGCGCCGTCACTATCTCCACCAACATGGCCGGTCGTGGTACCGACATCATCCTGGGCGGCAATCCGGAAACGTTGGCCTGGGCACGGCTCAAGGACAAATACGAGACTCGATTGGACGTTCCGGAAGCCGAATGGAAGGGCACGGTCAGCGAGATCGAGACCAGGGAAAAGATGAAGGAGGAGGGCCGAAAGGTCGCCGAGATGGGTGGGCTACACATCGTCGGCACGGAACGCCACGAGGCTCGCCGCATCGACAATCAGCTTCGTGGACGGGCCGGCCGGCAAGGCGACCCGGGCTCGAGCCGATTTTACCTGTCGCTGCAAGACGATCTGATGCGCATCTTTGCGGGCGAGTGGGTGGCTAACATCCTGACGCGCATGGGAATGGAAGAGGGCCAGGCGATCGAGAGCCGCATGGTGTCGCGGCGCATTGAAGGCGCCCAGAAGAAGGTCGAGGAACGCAATTTCGACATCCGCAAGAACCTGCTCGAATACGACGAGGTGATGGACCACCAGCGCAAGCGCGTCTATGGCTATCGCCAGGAAATCCTGGAGGGGGCCAGCTGTAAGATTCGTATCCGAAAGATGCTCGACGAGCAGATTGACCTGGCCGTCGATCGGTTCCTGGATGAGGAGTACGGTCCGGCCAGCTTCGCGGAGTTCGCTTCGAAGCGCCTGGGGATCGAGTTTGATCCTTCCGACTTCACGCGCAGTGATTTCAACGAAGCGGAGAGGACGGCTCGAGACAAAGCGAGCCGCATGATCCCCATGCAGATCAGCGAGGCCATGGAGGAAAACCTGGGCGCCGAAGATCCGGCCGAGTGGAACTGGCAGGCGATGGCCGGCCAGGTCAACAAACGCTGGGGACTCAAGCTGAATGATCGCCAACTCAAACAAATTGGTCGAGACAACCTGGCCCAGCACCTGATCGAGCAAGCGGAGCAGGCAATCACAGCGGTGGATCTCGGTCCGGGACGGGACTACCTGGAGCCGAACTGGGGCTGGCGCTCGATCAGCGATTGGGCTCGACTCAAGTTTCAACTCAAGGTGCCGGCGGAGGAACTCGAGGGCAAGGAGAACCAGGAGATCAAGGCCCTGCTGCATGCCAAGGTGATGGAGATTTATCGCCAGAAAGAGATCGAGTTCCCGGTGAAAGTCGGCATGGCGCGCTTCATGGCGGATCGGACACAAGCTCCGGGAGCCGGCCAGCGCTACGACCGCGAGGGCCTGTATCACTGGGCTCGTATGCGTTTTCCGGCGGTGACGGACCGACTCTCTGAAGAGGAGTTCCGCACGCAATCGCGCAGCCGGTTGCAGGAGTTACTCCTGGAAGGGAGCCGGAAGTTCCTGCCCAGCGGCGGCCAGGAGCAGATTGACGACAAGTTGGAGGAGTCGTTCCGCGGGACGCAGCTGTCCGAGCCCGAGGATGCCAAGGAGCTGGCCGACTGGGCCCGCGCTGAACTCCGCCTGGAGATCGCGGAGAAGGATCTGACCGGCGTCACGCAAGAAAGGGCGCGGGAGGTCTTGTGGAATGCCTTCGACGCGGCCTACCGTCCCGAGATGCGCGGCATGGAGCGCAGTTTGCTGCTAGGCCGGCTGGACGCGTCCTGGAAGAATCACCTCTACACGATGGATCATCTGCGTTCGACCATCGGTCTGCGTGGTTATGCCCAGGAAGATCCCAAGACGGCTTACAAGCGGGAGGGGATGAAGGAATTCGAGTCGATGTGGGAAGGGATCCAGGACAAGGTCACCGAAGCGGTCTTCCGCATGGAAGAAGAAGAGGGCTTCCAGGAATCGCTCTGGATGATCGGTTCCGCGACGCACGAATCCGCGCCGCGTCCGACGCCAATCGCCGATGGCCGCGGCATTCGCGGCGAACAGGATGCCGCCATCGCCAACATGCAGCAGGGTGACAAGAAGCCCGAGCCGATTCGCAACCGCGGCGATCGGGTCGGTCGCAACGACCCGTGTCCGTGCGGCAGCGGCAAGAAGTACAAGAACTGCTGCATGCGGCATGCGGCGGTGTGAGGATGAATTTCAGATTGCAGATATTAGATTGCAGATTACTCTTGCAATCTGCAATCTAATATCTGCAATCTGAAATGGAAAGGATGCCCATGCGTTATCTG
>JBGQLF010000634.1:0-6469 GCA_041499985.1 Gemmataceae bacterium | reverse complement strand
CCCGGTGCGCAGCACGCGCTCGCCCCAGTGGATGCCGTCTTCCGAGAAGTAGACCGACAGCCCGAACCGGCCGGCCTCGCCGTGCGAGCGGAACAGCTTGTAGCGCCGCTTGGGATCCTTCTCTTCGCGATCGGGCCACACGGTCACGGAGTCACGGGAGCCCGGCAAGACGATATTGGTGCCCGCCCGGACATCCAGGTTTGGCTTGTCCCAGTGCAAGCCATCCCGGGAGGTCGCATAACAGGTGGAGCGGCCGGGACCGCCTCCAGCCAGGTACCACATCTTGAACAACCGGTTCTCGGGGTCATACCAGACGCCGTCGCTAAAGACCATGGCCATCGGCTCGCGCTGTTCAGTCTCCCAGCGCTGGTCGGGCTTGAGAACTGGGTTGTGGGCGTAGTACTGGGCGACGTGGTACGTGCGCCGCAGCGTGGTCCGTTCGATGAGGAAATCATCCACGAAGAGCTGCCGGCCCACGTCGATCGGGATGACCGTGGGAGGGGAGGCCAGGTAAGGGACGGCCATTGGCTCGAGGGCAATCGTTTCGGCTCGCGGCGGCCAGGTTGGCGGCAGACGAATGCCGTTGTACAGCGTTTCGCCCTCGGGGGCAGCCTGTGCCGGGGAGAGGCGCAGGCAGGGATTCGCCGCGGCGGCCAGTGCTCCCAGAACGCTCGTTTTCAGGAACAGGCGCCGACCGGGGCGCTGAGGTTGGTTGAGTTCTCCGGTCTGCATGACGGTTACCTTGCTGGTGAAGGTCGATTCGGTAGGTTGTTGGCTCGCCAGCTTACCGCGGGTTCAAGGGAAAGACGAGGAGAAACTGAAGTGAATGCGAAATCCGCGTGCGTGATTCCGCAGCGGCTGTAGGATAGGATTCCGATCCTGTATCGGAATCCTATCCTACAGCCGCTGCGGGCACGCTGATTAAGACGCTTGTATCCTCTGCGCCAGAATGGGTTGGCGGGACGAACGAAGAGTGTCCAAGCCTTGTGAGGTGATGCTGGACGTTCGCCCCGCTGCACCCGCACTCAATCGCAGACGCCGATATCCGTCTCAACACTTTCGAGCAGCAAGCCCGTCTCCCGTTCGCGGTGGTGCTGCAAGGCAGCAACCAGGTCTTCGCCGCGCTGCCGAAGGACGCCGAAGTCGGCCACCGACCGAGGAGGCGACGGCTCGGGCAGGGGCTCGGCCAGGGGCAGCGCCTGGCGGCGCGCCTGGAACGCCTCGGCAGCGCGCTCCACCTCCTGTTGCAAGGTGGCGGCCTGTTCCACCAAGTCGGCGTGCTCGTGGCGCAAGCCGCCCACCTGCCGCACCAGGGTCGGCCGAGTCAAATCGACTTGAGCAAACAGCCCATCGGGAGCTTCGGCCTCGAAAGTATGCTGCCGCAGGGCGCCGCCGATGTCGGCCAGGGCCGCGCGGACCGCCTCGGTCCAGCCACACTCGCGCCCAGCGACCTCAGCAGTCAGGGCTTGTTCCAGTCTCTCCACGCGAATCAACAGAGTATCACTTTTCGTCTGCATCATGGTACTTGCCTCCCAGGGGAATCACCACTTCAGACCAGGGACGTGTTCGGCCAGTGTTTTTTGGCGCCCCTGGTTTTGCCGCAAATGTTGTGCCAGGGTCCTCCTATGGGGCCCAACGCAGCGCGGTTTTTTCAGCGAGCTGCGCTGTAGCGTCGCCAAGGTGGGGAAAATGCGCTCCTGGCTTGAGCAGCTGAGTCGAGCTCGGTCTGAGGCCAACCACTCCTTTTCTTGGACTTCCCTGCTGTCGTCGGCGCGGGATGAGACGCCACTTGAATGGCTGAGCTCCGCCGGGGAACCAACTTGCTCAATGCTCGGCCATAACATCCCGCCTGGTTTCAGCGGAAGCGGCTGCCTCAGCTTCGAGGAAAGAACCCTGGCCGACCAGTCCCCTCATCTGGTCATCCTTGGCGGCGGCTTGGATGGACGAGCCGGTAGGGGTCGCAAGGCAACTCGCCTCATGCACGGTGATCTAGCTTGCTCCACCCGCTTGCTCCTGCTTGAGTGCTTCCAGTTCCCGTTCGAGGTCTTGTTTCGCCTCCAACTCGGCCAACGTGCTGTCCACGTCCCGGCACGGCGGTTGTAACTCGTCCTGAGCGGCCAACTGATCCTCCAAATCTTGAAGCTGGGTCTCGAGGCGTTCCCATAGGAGGTCGGAACTCTCGCCGAAGGCCAGGCCTGGCCCGACCAGGCGAAGCAGTTCTTGGCGTGCCTGCGCCGTTCGGTGCCGCGAAAGGATCGACCGCTGCTTGCGCCTGGCTCCGCCGAGTCGAGCCTCCAAGGTTCGCAGGGCAGCCTTGAGGTGCTCGCTGGTCTGGCGAGCGCTGGCGGCTTGTGCTTCCAGGCTGGCCACGAGGTCGTCGTATTCCTTCTTGCGAGCGAGCGCGTGGCAGGCCAGATCTTCGCGACCGGCCGCCAGCGCCTCGCGTGCCCGTGCCCTCCAGCGGCTCGCCTCGATCCGTTGTTGTTCCAGATCGCGGATCAGGCGCCGCTCGCCTGCAATGGCCGCGGCGGCGTACCGCTTCGCGTTCAAGAGGCCGTCCTCCATCTCGCGTAGGATCTGCGCACTCATCACCCCAGCATTCTCCGCCTGGTCGAGAAGTGCGTTCAGGTTGCCACGGATGATGCGGTTCAAGCGGACCAGAATGCCCATGTGTCCAATCTCCGAGAAAGAAATCGGGAAGCCAAATCAGCCACTACGAAGACAACCGCAGTTCCCGGCGGCAGATAACGGCTGGGTATTTCCGGAGAGCGAAGATTCTTCGGTTAATTCAGCCGGGGAGCTGCGGTTGTCCTCTTGGTGATGAATTCCCGATCCTTGGCAAAGGAGATTCGAACATGTTTCGAGCGCGATTGCGAGCCAGCCTGGCACAGATCGGTCAGGCCCTGCGCGAGCCCGAGGCGTTCGCGCTGCGTTGGCACCAAGAAGGCAGCCCTTACGATGGACTGGTGTTTGGCGCCTTGGCACTGACCGCCATCGTGGGCACAACAACCTATGGCATGATCATGGGCCTCTCCGGCGGCGCCCCGGCGATGTTTCAGGACGGTTTACGCTGCACCGTCGCCGCGGGCATTGGCTGGAGTCTGCCTCTCCCTGCCCTGTATATCCTGAATAGCCTGGCCGGCTCCCGACTGCGCGCCAGCACCACGTTCCTGGCCGCTCTGGTGACTACGAGTTGGGGCGGGTTAGCCATGATCGCCGCCATCCCGGTCGCGGGGTTTTTCACGGTGGCGCTGCCCGAACTGCCAACCGTGGTGTTGCTGATCCACCTGGCGGTCTTCACGCTGGTCGGCATCGCCATGATCGATGTCTTCAGCCGCGTTATGGAACGCCTGGAACCGAGTCGCGGCCGGTCGCCAGTCTGGTGGCTTGTCCTGGTCGGCGCCATTGGCGGGGAGCTGTTCTACGCTTTCGGACTGTTTGACCTCGCGCTCTTGGCGCAACCGTTGTCATGGTTGGCGGGACACTAACGGTCTCTTTGCACGAAAGGGTTTCCGATGAACACGCAATCCATTCACGAAACTTGGGAAACCGGCTCGGTTCCAGGTTGTGCTACTTTGCAGGAGGAGCCGATCTTGACCGTACTTCCGGTCGAGCCGCCGGCGGCCGATCTCCTCGTCGAAACGCAGGAGACCTCGGCCCTGGGACTGGTGGAATTGCTCCTCAAAAACCCGGCCCGCCTGGACCGGCTCCACCGCGACGAAACTAAGCAGTCCGTGCTGTTAACGCGCTTCCTGATGATCGCGCTGATCAGCTATCTGCTGTTTGCCGTCGCCATGATCGTTATCCTCAACACCGCCCGCGCGGAGGCCTGGCCCCAGCATCTGGTGCCGGTTCCGGATGCGCGCTGGTCCAATGGTTCGGCTCTCGGCCTGGCCCTGGCGTATACCTGTGGCTTGGTCGGGGCGACCTGTCTGTGTCTGCCGAGCTTCTACTTCTTCGGCTTGTTGGCCGGTGTACGGCTCTCGATGTTGCAAATCATTGCCCAGGTTGTGCGCTGCAAGGCCTCCAGTGCGGTCGTACTGGTCGGAATTCTGCCCATCTACGTGGCCGTCGTGCTGGGACTGGCCGTGTTCGAGGCTCCCGATTTGGTGCTGGAATACTGCCTGTATCTGGGCCTGGTGCTGCCCTTCGTCGCCGGTCTCGAAGGAATGCGCGCCATCTACCAGGGCGTCATGGGCATGGCCGATACGCTACCTCCGGAAAGGCGCTGCCGGCGCGAGTGCTTCCTGAGGCGGCTGACGTTGTCCTGGGCCGCTTGCTATTCCGCGGTGTCGCCGCTGTTGATCTACCGGCTGTGGGAGTTCTTGGCGGGCTTGTTTCCGGGGGCCACGGTGTAATGGTGAATGACCAATGACGAATGTCGAAAGCATGACGAAATCCGAAGTCCGAAATAGAGTCCCTGGAACCCTTCGTCATTCGGCATTCGAGATTCGTCATTCTTTCGTCATTCGTCCTTGGGCATTGCACCAGGAAAGGAGGGTTTGTATGCCTTCGCAGTCCATCGCAGTCATCTACCTGGTGATTGGGGTTGGCGTTGCCGTGGCCCTGTACTTGGGGAACGGCATCCGTTCGCCGGTGGAGCGCTGGTTTGGTGTCGCAACGGCGATGCTCTTTTGGCCGCTCTACGTTCCCCTGTTACTGGCGCGCGCGGGAAATGTTGGACAAGAACGTGTCGCAGTGGGGTCGGCGGCACCCCGAGACGAACTGGCCGCGGCGATCGATCAGGTCGATGGCGAACTGGCCGCGGCGCTGGGCAGTCTCGACGGTTGGGCGGAGGATGTTCTGGCCCGTGAAAAAGATCGCTTTCGTGAATTGCGTGTGGCCTGGACAACACAGGCGGAGCGCATTCGCGAAATGGACCGGTTGCTGGCCTTGCCGGAAAACGTCGAGGCGGTGGAGAGCGCGATCGGACCGACGGCACCAGCCCTTGCTCCGGACACACCCGGAGTCAGCGGGCGACTGCGTCAGAGCTGTCAGGCCCGGCGGCAGAACCTCGAACGCTTGCGCCAGGTGCGGCACCATGCTTGCGACGAATTGCTGGCGACGCTCGCCTGGGTCCGCGAGTTGGTCTCGATGATCCACCTGGCCAAGTTCACCGGCGCGCCGGCCTCGCGTGCCGAGGAACTGGTGGCCCAGATCGCCGCGGCGGTCGAAGGCATCTCCGTAACCACTTGGCGGTACGAAGGCGAAGAGGACTCCTCCCCGCGGGACCACCTCGCCGGCGCGGAAGTTCCCGTCAACGGCCCTCTGCTGGGAGTTCGGGACTCGATTCTGCCGGGCCGTACGGACAGACGTGGAGAGCCGCTCCGATTTGACAGGCCGGATTGTCCGTCGTAAGCTTGCTCCGGCTGCGCGAACCCAAGTCTTTTCCTGGTTGATATGACTTTCTCGACACGCTTTTCCTGGAAACGTTTGGTCAACTGGCGCTCGCCGGAGGATACCTCGGCCACGCTGACATCGGCCGGCGAGCACCGGCGGGTCGCGGTGCGTTATGCCTGCGATGTGGAGACGCTGTATCAACCGGCTAACCAACTGGACAGCCCGCTTCTGTCCGCTCGCGTCCAGGATATCTCGCGTGGCGGCATCAAGCTGTTAGTCAATCAGCCGCTCGAAACGGGAACGCTCCTCAGTGTGGAGCTGCCCGGGGTCCTCGTCCTCGCCTGCGTTGCGCACGTGACGGCGTGGCCCGACGGGGAATGGGCGTTGGGATGTATCTTCTCCTCGGAGTTGCAAGACGAGGACTTGCAACTATTCGGCGCCCAGCCTGCACCGGACCGGCGCTTGCAAGCGCGCTTCGCCTACCAGGGCCCCATCAGCTACCAAGTCCTCGACAAGCATGATCCGGAGTCGCACTCCGCTGAAGTGACGGATATCTCCGCCACCGGCGTTGGACTGGTCGTGACCCATCCCGTCAATATCGGAGCGCTTTTGAGTCTCGAGCTGCGTGGCGGCGGCGAACCGGAGCTGCTGACGATCTTGGCTTGCGTCGTTCGCGTCAGTGCCCACGAGCCTGGATGCTGGATGCTGGGCTGCAATTTCATCCGCGAGCTGAATGACAGCGAGTTGCAGACACTGCTTTAGCTCCTTCGTCGCTCCCTCCCGATTCTGGGTCGTCCCATGGGCTAGGATCGCGTCAGTCCTTCCTGGACCTTGGATGGCTCCGGCCAGAATAGACCGATCAACGATCCGATCAGCGGCACAAAACCAACCACGATGAGCAAAGGCACAAACGTGCCGATCCGATCCACTATCCGGCCGATGAGCGGGTTGAGGTACGCGATCACGAACCAGGCCACGGCACCTATCAGACCTACGCAGCGGGCAGTGTGCTGAGGGGAGATTTCCTGATTCAGGGCGAAGTAGTTGGCGAACCCACCCATGGCACCGGCCGCCACGATGAAGATGAGCGAAACCGCGATCCAAGGAGTCGCCACCAAGGCCGCCGGGG
>JBGQLF010000633.1:0-6474 GCA_041499985.1 Gemmataceae bacterium | reverse complement strand
TCCAGCCGGCCCAGGAATTCCAAGTTGCCGTCAGCACGCCAGCGGCACCGATCGCCTGTCCGATACAGGCGTGCCCCAGGCTCCCCGAACGGGTCCGGGACGAAACGCTCGGCCGTCAGCCCAGGCTGGTTCAGGTAACCACGCGCCAGGCTGGCGCCGCCGATGTACAGCTCACCCATCACGCCCACGGGCACCGGCTGAAGGCGATCATCCAGGACGTATAACTTGGCGTTGGCGATGGGCCGGCCGATGGGAGGGAGCGGCGGCCAGTCCTCCGGTGAACCCGACAAGGTGAAGGCACTGACGACGTGGCATTCGGTCGGGCCGTATTGGTTGACCAGGGAACAGTTGCGTAGACTTTGGAACAGCCTGACGAGGGGTCGAGTCACCTGAAGCACTTCCCCGGCGGTGACGACCTCGCGCAGGCTGGAGGGGACCAGCCCGAGCGCCTCCGCGGCGCTGGCCAGTTCTTGCAAAGCAGTGGGACCGAGAAAGACGCGTGCCACCTCCTCACGGGCCAGCAACCGCAGCAGCGCGTGCGGGTCGCGGCGCTCATCCTCGGAGGTCAGGACCAGGACGCCGCCCGCTGCCAGGGTGGCGAAGATCTCCTGGCAGGAGACGTCGAAGGTCAGGGGGACGAACTGCAACGTCTTGGCCTGATCGGGAAGCGCCGAATGGCGCCGCTGCCAGGCGATCAGGTTAACGAGGGGCCCGTGAGGCATGGCCACGCCCTTGGGCACCCCGGTGGAGCCGGAGGTGTAAAGTACGTAAGCCAGGTTCTCGGGGGCCGCCCGCGGCGTCGGGGCTGCGTCGCCCGCGCCCGCGAACACCTCGCGGAGGCGTTCCCGGGACACGACAGCCCTCCCTGCGCCGGTGAACAGGCCTTCCCACCGGGCCTCCGTCAGCACTACCGCCGGCTGGGCGTCCTCGAGGATTCCCGCCAATCGTGTCGGCGGGAGGCCTGGCCCCAGGGGTACATAGGCCCCGCCCGCTTTGAGCGTGCCCAACACCGCCACGACCATTTCGGGCGATCGCTCCAGGCAGGTCCCAACCCGGACTTCTGGGCCGACACCGAGGCCCTGGAGCCAGCAGGCCAGGCGGTTGGCCCGCGCGTTGAGTTCCCGGTAGGTCAGGCGCTCGGCCCCGCAGACCAGGGCGACGGCGTCGGGGGTGCGCCCGGCCTGCTCCTCGAACAGCTCGTGGACACAGCGTTCCCGCGGGTAGGCCGCGTCTGTGGCGTTCCAGTCTACGACCAGCTGCTGGCGTTCCGCCTTCGGCAGCAGCGGCAGCACCGAGACCGGGCGGTCCGGGTCGGCGACCGCCCCTTCTAGCAGCGTGGCGTAGTGGCCGGCCATCCGTTCCACGGTGGCCGCGTCGAATAGCGCCGTGCTGAAGATGAACGCCCCACGCAGCCCACGCTCGTCTTCGCTCAGGCTCAGTTCCAGGTCGAACCGCACACGCCGATTGTTCCTCGGCAGCGGGTTTACCTCCAGGCCCGTCAAGGTCAATTCGGCATCGGGCATGTTCTCCAGGGCGAACAGCACCTGGAACAGCGGGTGCCGGCTCAGGTCCCGGTCGGGATGTAGCTCCTCCACTAGTCTCTCGAAGGGGAGGTCCTGGTGGTCCAATGCTGCCAGCGCCGTCCGCCGCGTCCGGGCCAGCAGTTCGCGGAATGTAGGCTGGCCTGACAAGTCGGCCCGCAGCACGAGCGTGTTCACGAAGAAGCCGATCAGCTCCTCCGTCTCCCGGCGGTTGCGGTTGGCAACAGGCGTGCCCAGCGCGAAGTCCTCCTGGCCGCTGTACCGCGCTAACAGCGTCTGGAAGCCGGCCAGGAGCGTCATGTAGAGCGTCGTCCCCTCGGCCTGACCCAGAGCACGCAGCCCATCCGCCAGTTCTGGACTCAGGCGGATCTCGACCCGGTCGCCCGCGTGGGACGGGACAGCCGGCCGAGGGCGGTCCGTGGGTAGCTCCAGCGTCGGCAGACCGCACAAGCGCTCGCGCCAGTGGGCCAATTGCCGCTCCAACACGTCCCCTCGCAGCCAGTCGCGTTGCCAGACGGCGAAATCGGCGTAGCGCAGGGGCAGCTCTGGCAGGGGCGACGGCTGGCCCTGACTGAAGGCGGCGTACAGCGTCCCCAGCTCGCGCCAGAGCAGGCTCAACGACCAGCCATCCGCGGCGACGTGGTGCAACGTTAACAGCAGCGCGTGATCCTGTTCGGCCAGGCGCAGCAGCGTCGCCCGCAGGGGCCGCTGCCGGCGCAGGTCGAAAGGCTGGATTGCTTCCGCGTCGATCCACCGTGCCAGGGCCGCCGCGCGCTCGGCTTGGGGCAGGCCGCTGAGGTCCTCTACCGGTAGGCCGAAGAGTCCCGGCGGCTGCACTGCCTGCACGGGCTTTCCGTCCGGCACTTCGAAGAGGGTGCGCAGCACGGCGTGCCGGCGCACGATTTCCTGGAGGGCGCGGGCGAAGACCGCGGTGTCTAGCCGGCCGCGCAGGCGCAGAGCGTAGGGCATGTTGTACGCGGCGCTGTCCGGCTCGAGCTCGGCCAGGAACCACAGCCGCTGCTGGGCAAAGGACAGGGGCAGGCTGTCCTCCTGAGGCACAGGCGTAATGGGGGCTGGCACGGGTGGACCCTGTTGCGCGCCCAGGGCCTCAACTCTTTCCGCCAACGCGGCGACTGTGGGCGCCTCGAACAGCGAACGCAGCGGCAGTTCCACCCCCAGGGCAGTGCGGACCCGGACTACGACCTGGGTCCCCAGCAGGGAGTGACCGCCGAGGTCGAAGAAGTTGTCGTGCACGCCCACCCGTTCGACACCCAGCACCTCGGTCCAGATCGCCATGAGCGCCGCCTCGACGGCAGAGCGCGGGGCCGCCTTGGCCGGGTCGGGCGCCGGCCCCTTCCGGGACGGCGCCGGCAGTGCCTTGCGGTCCACCTTGCCGTTGGGCGTCAACGGCAGACGCTCCAGGAGCACCCATGCCGAGGGCACCATGTAGTCGGGGAGTTCTTGCCGGAGATGACGACGAAGCTGGTCCAGGTCCGGGGTCTGCCCTTCCCGGGGCACCACATAAGCCACCAGGCGCTTTTCGCCCGGGACATCCTCCCGAGCCAGAACGACGGCCTCCTGCACCGACGCATGCTGGCCTAACACGGCCTCGATCTCGCCGACCTCGATGCGGAAACCCCGGATCTTCACTTGTTGGTCAATCCGGCCGAGGAACTCCAAACTGCCATCCGGCAAGTAGCGAGCCAGATCCCCAGACTTGTACAGGCGCGCGCCCGGCTCGGCACGGAAGGGGTTGGCGATGAACTTCGCGGCGGTCAGCTCCGGGCGGTTCAGATAACCCCGCGCCAGACCGGGGCCACCAACGCAGATCTCGCCGGGAATCCCGATGGGAACCACCTGCCCGAGACGGTCCAGCAGGTAAACTTGCAAGTCGGGAAGGGGTCTCCCGATGACACTCCCCGAAGCGGTCTTCAGGTCCTCCCACGTCAGCAGGCGATACGTCACGTGCACGGTCGTTTCCGTAATGCCGTACATGTTGACGAGCTGTGGCTGCTGGTCGCAATGACGATCAAACCAGGGCTCCAAGCTTTGCAGCTCCAGGCTCTCCCCACCGAAGATGACCAGCCGAAGGTTGAGGTCCCTTCTATTCTCGGAACACTCGTCTGCCCGGAGGAATTGGCGGAAGGCAGCAGGAGTCTGGTTGAGTACCGTCACGCGCTCCTGGCACACCAGTTCGTGGAATTCGTCGGGCGATCGACTGATCCAGTAAGGAACGACCACAAGACGTCCCCCGTAGAGGAGGGCGCCCCAGAGTTCCCACACGGAGAAGTCGAAAGCGTACGAGTGGAACAATGTCCAGACATCGTGTGTGTCAAAGTGAAAGCAGGACTGAGTGGCCTCAAACAGCCGGACCACGTTGTAGTGGCTGACGAGCACGCCCTTGGGTTTCCCCGTGGAGCCGGAAGTGTAAATCACGTAAGCGAGGTTGTCAGCGGTCGCTCCCCTGCTTGGATTCTCCACACTCTCTTGGGCAATGACCTTCCAGTCACGATCCAGGCAAAGCGTGCGGCTCACGTGCTCGGGAAGCAGCTCAAGAAGTGGCTGTTGGGTTAACACCACTGCCGTTTGGGCATCCTCCAGCATGAACGCGAGACGCTGTTTCGGATAGGCGGGATCCAGAGGAACGTAGGCACCGCCCGCCTTGAGGATGCCCAGGATCCCCACTACCATGTCCAGCGAACGCTCGACGCACAGGGCCACGAGGGTCTCGGGTCCGACGCCCATCCGCCGCAGGTGGTGTGCCAACTGATTGGCGCGGCCATTCAACTGCTGGTAAGTCAAGTGCTCCGCTCCGGAGCTGCTCGCCACCGCCTCGGGAGTCCGTGCGACCTGTTCCTCAAACAGCTCGTGGATACAGCGATCTCGTGGGTAGGCCACGTCCGTTGTGTTCCAGTCCACGACGAGCTGCCGAGTTTCCGCGTCGGTGAGGAGCGGGAGCCGAGTGAGCGGACGGTCCAGGTGGTCGCCGAGCCCGGCCAGCAGCGTTTGCAGGTGGCCGAGCAGACGCACCACGGCGTCACGCCCGAAGCGGCTGGGGTCGTACTCGATCTCCAGCAGGGCCTCGTCATCGTCGTGGCCACGGACCACCAGCGGGTAACTAGTCCGGCCTCGCAGGTGAAACGTCCGGGACCGCCAGCCGTCCCCGCGCTTTTGGAGCCTGGAGTTCAGCTCGTAGTTCTCGAACACGACCAGGCTCTCGAAGAGCGCCGTCGCGGCAGGCAGCCCGCCCCACTGGAGGATTTTGGCGAGGGGCGTGTGTTCGTGGGGGCGCAGGGCCAGCCAGAGGGCCCGCAACCGCTTCAGCCACGGCAACAGCAGGGCGTCGGGGTCCACGTCCATGGGGAAGGGCAGCGTGTTGATAAGCAGCCCGACCGCCTGGCGAACGTCAGCGGGGACGGAACCGCGGCCGGCGCAGGTAGTGGCAAAGAGGACCTTTTGCTGGCCGGTGTAACGGCTCAACAGGATAGCCCACGCGCCGAGCAGTAGTGTGTTCGGCGTCAGGTCGTGGTCCTTCGCCAGGGAGCGCAAGCGTGCTGTAAGGTCGGCGGGCAGGCGGACGCTCTCGCGATCGGCCGAGGATGTCAGTTCGCGCCGGGGCGAGCCACCGAGGTCGAGCTTTGTGGGCTCGGCGTGGCCGGCAAGGAGATTGCGCCAGAACGGCGCCGCTGTCTCGAAGTCCTGGGCCTGAAGCCACTCCGCAAAGGCCTGGAACGGGGTGGCGGGGGCAAACTCGACTTCCCGCCCGGCACGCAGTGCCTCGTAGACGTCGAAGAGTTCTTCGAGCAGGACCCGGCGCGACCGGCCGTCCAGAATAGCGTGATGCGACGTCCAGATGAGCTGGAAGTTGGCCTCGCCCAGTCGTTGCAGGTTCAGACGAAAGAGGGGCGGGCTGCTCAGGTCGAAGCCGCGCCGCCGGTCGGACGCGAGAAACGCTTCGCGGTGCCGATCTTGCTCGCTGGCGGACCAGCCGCGCCAGTCGTGCTCCTCCCAGGGAAGAGGCAGGTTGTCGTGAACGATTTGAAGGGGTGTTTCCCGCCCTTCCCAGGCGAAACCGGTGCGCAAAACCTGGTGGCGGGCAACGAGTCGCTCCCAGGAACGGACGAAGGTAGGAACGTCGAGGTCCTCGCGCAGGTTGCAGATCATTTGCTGCACATACACGCCCTGCCCTGGAGCGGCCAGGCTATGAGCGAGCATCCCTTGCTGCAAGGCGGTGAGCGGACATGCAGCCCCGGAGGCGTAATGCTTCACTTTCATCGTTGTCCGACCCTTCGGTCCCTTTGCCATCGCGGAGAAGACATGTTGTGGGATAAGGCAGTTCTTGTGCCAGGGCCAGCAAGACATCGCATGATTCTATGTGAATTGTTCTATGTCACGAATGCGGCAGGACTTGAAACGATGTCCTTGGCTCCGCAAACGAGCGGCCTGGCAGGAATCCGGGTCAAAGGGGAAATGGATGTTAAGATGAATTATCGCTTATCTGTAGGCCGCGTTAACCATAGTGAACAGCCTGGGACTGTCCAGGCTGATTGCTCTTGAACCGATCGCAGCGTGGTCTTATACCCAAACCTTCCCGTGGCGCTTGCCCCGCTGACACCTGGAAAGGTGGGGGTACCAGGCAAGGCCCGCTGAAAGGCAAAGCTACGATGATGCGCACGAATTTCGCGGGGCCGCTCATGCTGTCGCTCGCGCTCCTGAGCGCCCTCTGGAGTAAGACGGCCCAAGGCCAGGGGCCGGCTGGCCCAGGAGGCAGCCCTCCACCTCCCTCCGACGGACGCCGGCCGCAAGAGATGAACGGGATTCCGATCGGACCTCCTGTGCCCGCCGCGGCCCAGGTGGATCCCGTACCGCCCCCCATTCCTTATCCCAGCCCGGCGTTTCCCGGAGGGCCCGTGGAGGCTCCCCTTCCCCTGCC
>JBGQLF010000632.1:0-6485 GCA_041499985.1 Gemmataceae bacterium | reverse complement strand
GGGTACGCCGAGCCAGTTTTGCGAACCGGGCTGTGCAAGTGCCCAATGAACTCGATGAGATTATCCGGGCGATCGAGGTCTACTCCTGATGACAAAGGCGGAAGCCCGACAGATAATCGACAGCATGGGGCTTCCCGAGGCGCAGGCCAAACGAGCACGGCGGACGATTGGAAGGGCAACCACCTCGGAGAACATCGACGTGACGAAAACGAACTCAGGTGATCTCGTTATCAGCCGCACTCGACCAGGCCGAAATGGATATCAGGTCTTTGAAGACACGATTCGGCCAGATGGGAGCAAGCGGGTGGTGCAAAAGGCCTATGACGCCGTCGGCAATCTAGTCCATGAAGATCCCAAGGGAGGAACGCCATGACCTCCAATGCAGAAGCAGATAAGGAGTTGGTGCGGCAGGTGGTCCGTGGTGAAAGGCCCTGGACGGATCTCCGCACGATCGGGATCGATGTTCAGCTCGCAGGCAACCACTGCATCTTCCAGAACCCACGGAATATCGAGGTCTGCGCGGATATTCATGACCTTGCCAAGGGATTTCTGGCGCATCTCCATGATGCGCGCCAGCTGCGGGAATGGGCTTTTGTCCTCGAGGCCTCCGATGTGGAGCTGGGCTGGGAAGATCACCCGGCGGGTGAGACCCTCTTGAATGCTTTGTGGAGCGCGAGTTTTGGCGAGCCGATCGGCACGGACGTGATCAAGACTCTTGAACAGCTTGCTTGAAGGAATGACGGCCACACATGAAGACGCTTATCGGCATCAACGGCGCCTGCGGCCGTATGGGCCAACGCATCGTACAGCTGGCGCACGAGGATCCGCAGCTGGCTCTCGGGGCCGCGTTCGAAGCGCCCGGCCATCCGCAGCTAGGCCGCGACATGGGCGCCATCGCCGGCCTGGGAGAGCTAAGCGTCCCGGTCCGCGCCGAGCTACCGCTGGATTTGCGGCTGGATGTTCTGATCGATTTCTCGATGCCGGAGGGAACGATGATGGTGTTGCCGTGGTGCGTGCAGCGACGCATTCCCCTCGTCGTGGCCACAACCGGACATAGCGCGAAACAGAAACAGGAAATCGAGGCGGCGGCGCACGAAACGGCGCTGTTGATGGCCCCGAACATGAGCCTGGCGGTCAATGTCCTCATGCAGCTGGTGCGGCAGGCGGCGCAGACGCTGCGCGATCACGGCTTCGACGTCGAGATTCTGGAACGCCATCATCGCTTCAAGAAGGACTCGCCCAGCGGCACGGCCTTGCACTTCGCCCGCATCGTGCAGGAGGCGATGGGACAGACGCAGCTGCGTCACGGCCGCGAGGGGCTGGTTGGCGAACGGCCGGCGCACGAGATCGGCGTGCACGCCATTCGTGTCGGCGATAACGTCGGCGAACACACCATCGTTTTCAGCACGTTGGGCGAAACCCTGGAGTTGGCCCATCGGGCGCATGCCCGCGACTGCTATGCCCGAGGGGCGCTCCAAGCCGCCAAATTTCTGGCGAGCCGGCCGCCGGGGCGGTATACGATGGATGATGTGCTGGGACTGTAGCAGTCCCCAGCGGAACGAATAGCACTGCTACGAGCTGTGCTGGCGTGGCCGAGGATCTCCTCGCGACCCAACCCGTCTCCTTTCTTAAACACGCTTTACACTTCGTGATTCCTCCGGTTAGCGCGGTGAGTGGGATCCCCCAGCCGTGCCCGGGCCGAAAACACTTTTTTGCAACCACGTTCCCGCAAGTTCGTCCGCGCCACGGCGAGACTATCATTGCAATCACAAGTTCGTAGATCTTCATGGACATGCGCTTGGCGGAACGGCGTATCCCAACTCGTTGGCAAGGGCACTCGATCCGATCGGGAGCAAGAAATGCTTCCCAGAGACGCGCTCTTGGCGCGCAAAATGCCATGTAAACCTTGCCGTGCCCGAACTCGAAGCGACCCCGAGTGGGCAGGGTGCTACAGCCTTCGCCATTCTGAGTGGCTGGTCGCATTGGGATCTTGTTCAGACGACGAGCGGAGTCTGGTTCTATGGTGTCGCTTTCCCCCCGCTCGTGTGAGGGGTTCCTGGGAAAGAGTTCTTGGATCGTCTGTCTATCCTGGTTGGGTACATGGACCGAAACGACGCGGAGCGCCTGGCGTTGTTTCGCGAGACGCTTCTCGTTTTTGGGTCAGGCGTACCGAATATTGAGGAGGTTTTAGCTATGCATCGTGTTTTGTGCGGTCTAGCAGCCGTCGCCGTGTGCCTGGCGTTGACCAGCTCGGCATCGGCCCAGAATCTGGTGGCCAATCCTGGATTCGAGACGGGAGATTTCACCGGCTGGACTCAGTCCGGCAACACGGGATTTACTGGAGTTGATGGCAATCCCCACAGCGGCACTTTCGCTGCCTTTTTTGGCCCTGTCGGCTCTCTCGGTTTCTTGTCGCAATCACTCGCAACGACCCCAGGCAGCTTGTACAGGATCGATTCTTGGCTGTCTAGCGATGGCGGCACTCCGAGCGAATTCCAGGTGATGTGGGATGGAAACATCATCTTCGATCAGATGAATATTCCTGCCCATCCCTACACCCTGTCCACGTTCTTCCAAACGGCATCAACGTCGTCCACTCCTCTGAAGTTCGGCTTCCGCGACGATCCGAGCTTTTTGTTTTTCGATGACGTCAGCGTCACGGCCGTTCCTGAGCCATCGAGCATGGTCCTCTCGGTTCTCGGCCTGGCTGGCCTGGGCCTGGTCACCCTCCGCAAGCGCGCCAAGGTGGCATAACGGCATCGAATCATCTCTCGTCCAAGGCTGCTTCCTTCGCGGAAGCAGCCTTTGCTTTTGACCGCGGGCGCATTCGAGGGCCCTCGAGACGGCTTGGTGATCCGGCGGAACCCGTTCCGCTCCAGGACGCGGATCACCTCCGCGGGTTTGAGGGAGGGCAAACGACGTTTGTGGCTCGCGCGGACACCTCCACCTGGTCAGTGGCCACGTCCCTGGGGATCGGCGAAACACGATGGACTACGATGGACGAGGTGTTGGGATTCTAGGGAGCAGCCGTCTGACGTGGGAGAGAAGTTGGTACACATGTCTGGCATCGACGGACGCCTTCTATAAATAAACCGTGAGGGGATTGATCCCCAGGCACGAAGGAAAAGACCACGTCGATGCCAGCCAAGGATGTTTATCACGAAGTGGTAAAGCGCTCCCTCGTCAAGGACGGATGGGTAATCACTCATGATCCTCTGCGCTTGCAATGGGGATCGAAAGACATGTACGTCGATTTGGGCGCAGAGCACTTGCTGGCAGCGGACAAGGCAGGACAAAAGATCGCGGTCGAAATCAAGAGCTTTACGGGGCCGTCCCCTGTGACAGACCTTGAGCGCGCGGTGGGTCAATACGTTCTCTACCAAGCGATTCTGACACAGAAGGAGCCGGACCGCGTCCTGTATTTGGCCGTCGATGAGGCGGTCTTTCATGACCTTTTCGAGAAGTCGATTGGCCAACTGGTGTTAGCCGACACCCGGATTCGGCTCCTGGTGTTCGATCCGCTCGCGGAAGGAATTTGCCGATGGATACCCTCCTAATGTACCGTCAAATCATCCAACGAATCCTGACGGAACACACCCGGATCCCCTATGCCTACGGCGACATTCAGACCGAGACGGTTTTTGCCCCAGAGGGGGATCATTACCTGCTGGTCAACGTCGGCTGGGATGGGCGGCGCCGGATTCACGGCTGTCTGGTCCACATTGACATCATCAACGAGAAAGTCTGGATTCAGCGCGACGGCCTTGAAGAAGGGATCGCTCTGGAGCTGGTAGCCGCGGGGATTCCCAAGGAGCACATCGTCCTCGGCTTTCAACCTGCTGATGTCAGGCCGTATACCGAATTTGCCGTCGCGTAAGACACCTCGTTGTCAAAAAGGGAACTGAGCTGTGTCCAGGTATCTGCTCGCAGGTGCGGTGGTCCTTTGTCTAGGAACCGCCACGTCCGCCGATCCCGAAACCGTCGCCCGCAACGACGGCCCGCCGCCCGAGCAGGTCGAGCCGATGGATCGGCAGCGCAAGGTCCAGCAGGTCCGTCCTGGCATGACCCCGGACGAGGTGCGGCGCTTGTTGGGACCGCCTGAGCGCGTGGCCCGGCAAATCCTTTACCGCCGCTACCTGGAGCAGTGGATTTACGACCCGCCGCTCTCCCTCCGCATCGGCTGGGACTGCTTGTCCGGGCAAGATCCCCAGGTCCAAACTGTCCAGGCGACCACCCCAGAAAAGCCCTGAGATTTTCTCCCCTCCGAAACGAAGTTACCTTCGTCTTCCCTGACAAGCGGCCGATCCGCGTGCGCGCTCCGGGGAATGGTAAAGAGATTCTATTCTAATTCCTTAGCGGAACATGGCTTGTGTCCGGAAGGCGCCGGATGCACAGTGTGTGCCCGGCGGATGCACGGAGGCGCTCTTGACGCCTGGCGACCCGCCTGAGCAGGGACAACAGACAAAAAAACTTCAAGAGGAAGTCGTGCTGAACCCGACGGCAGCCGAATTTGTCGGGTATACTTGGGGCGGTTTGGCAGGCCGAAGAACCGTGGTGCATTTCGGCTCGAAGTGTGGCGTTTTTGGCAAGGAAGTGCTCGAAAATCAGTCACTGCCTGGTTTAGGCTCTGACCCGTGCGTGAAAAAGGATCGATGAAACCGGTTGAGCTGCAAGCCATTTACGAAAAAGTTGAAAATTTTCTGCCGTTTTGAAACTTTGGTATCGCGGTTGCATCTAAAACAGCAGGTTTGACAAACGAGAAGGGATCGGAATCGTTGTCTTAGACGCTCACTGGAGACCGTCCGGCTGCCAAGCAAGTCGAGGTGTGAGAGAGGCCCCGGGACTCCGGCGATTGCGATCCGGAATGATGAACTTCGAGAGGTGGTAACCAATGGCACGACGTGATGCCTTGTTGCGACTGCACAAGTCCCTCCTGGCCCGCCGCGCCGCTCTGCGCAAAGCTTTGGCTGGCGAATTGGCGGACTTACGCAAGTCCAGTGACCAGTCGGGCGACAGTGCCGATGTCGCCTTCGATACGGGTAGTGATGAGATTTCGACCCAGCTGGCCGAATTGGAAGCCCGTGAATTGAGCCAAATCGAACGGGCTCTGGCACGCATCAAGCAAGGTTCGTACGGCGTTTGCGAGGTCTGCCAGACCAAGATCCCGGTGGCCCGGCTCAATGCCCTTCCCTATAGCACGACGTGCATCGACTGCCAGCGGGAGATGGAAACCTATCCCGGCGGAGGGAATTGGCGTGGCAATGCCGATTGGGAAAAGGTGTACGAGGGCGAAACGCCCGTGGAAGAACCCAAGATCGACCTGACCGACCTGGAAATGGATCTGTCGAGTAATCGCTGACGCTGGCGAAACGGCGGCCGAGCGTCCAACGGAGAAGAGACCGCCAGGCCGACTTGGCCGGAACCAAGCCGGACCCTACGGTGAACAGAGAAGAGTCCGTCCCCGACCGTACGGTTTTCCAGCTGTCAGCACCAGCAGCCCGCGGAGTTCTCTCCGCGGGCTTTGTTCTTTTTTTGCGGCCGCGCGCTACCAATTCTGAACACGCGCTGTTCCCTTTTCTTAACGAACTCACTCCCGCGGCGTCTAGAATAGAGAGTTGTCTCTCTTCGTAGGACGGATTTCCACTCCGTCCTACGATGTGGCAGGTTTCCTGCATCCCACTTCTGTCTCCGAACTCCGTCCACGTGAGTGCTCCACCATGAAACGCGCCTTTCTGTACCTGTTCCTGGGAAGCTGTGCGTTCTTCGGCGGTAGCGTGGCCATGCTGATTTCGCCGCGCCTGGTGCCGCCCGCGACGGCCCAGCCGACCACGCCCGCCCATTCGCCGGTTCCGGGCAGCGATCTGGTCCAACTCGGCGACCGGTTCGAGGCCATTGCCCGCCGCGTCTCGCCAGCGGTGGTTTATGTCGAGGCCAGCAAGCCGGCTCGGACGTCGGCCAGCAGTAATGGCAAGGCCGGTCCGATCGAAGAATCGGGATCGGGAGTGCTCATCCCCTGGGAAGGCCAGCAAGAAGGAGGCCCGAAGACAGGGTCAGGGACCCGAACCGCTTTGGTACTGACCAATAATCATGTCATCGCTCAGGCTGCCCCGGAACAGATCACGATCAATCTGGCCGATGGCCGGCTGTTTCGGCCGGGACGGATCTGGGCCGATCCCGAATCCGACGTCGCCGTGTTGCGCCTCGACGGCGTGGAGAAGCTGCCCAGCGTTTCCCTGGGAGACAGTGATCAGGCACACGTCGGCCAATGGGTGCTGGCCTTCGGCAGCCCTTTCGGCCTGAACCAGACGGTGACGCACGGCATCATTAGTGCCCGGGAGCGTGGCCAGGTCAGCCTGGGCAGCACGATCCGCATCAAGGACTTTCTCCAGACCGACGCCGCCATTAATCCAGGTTCGAGCGGCGGGCCCTTGGTCAATCTCCAGGGCGAGGTGGTGGGCATCAACACGGCCATCGCGTCGCACAGT
>JBGQLF010000631.1:0-6488 GCA_041499985.1 Gemmataceae bacterium | reverse complement strand
TCGCGGAGCCACCCGCCGCAGTGGGAATGGCGAATTCGCTGACGGCTCCTGTCGGGCTGATGCGCCCGATCTTGTCGTTGGCGCCGCCGGTGAGTTCGGTATACCAGAAGTTGCCATCCGGCCCGGCGGTAATGGCGAGTGCGCTGCCACCGGCTGTGGGAATCGCGAATTCGGTGATGTCCACCGCGAGCAGACACCGATCCTCCAGGCATTCCAGGTGCAAGCGCGCGCGGGATGCCGGACGCCGGTCACTAAGCCGGATCTCACGCTGGCGTGGCAAGAGCGATCGCAACCAACCCATGACTTCCCCTCCGTGGCCAGATAATGGCCGCCGTACGGCAACCGCTTCCTCGTGGAACCCCGCTCGCCCTCGCAAGGGGACGGCGAGCGGGCGGTGAGGATAGAGTTTTGCTGAATCGGGTCAATGGTTCTTTGAAGAACGGAACGAGGGCGAGGTGCTGCTCCCTCGCCCTCGGGGAAGAATGGGCAAACTTGGCGGAAGGCCGCCCAATCAGCGGCGCGAATGCTCCCCAAGAATCGGCGCGAGGTGCGGCCGGCCGTTGCTCTCCAAATGCGTGAGGGGTGGCTCCAGAGCGAATTCATGCAATAGCTGGGCATGATGCAAGTCGGCGATCGACTCGACCACCTGGTCAGGTCGATAGGCGTAGCGTACCAGATCCTCACGCTTGGTCCCGCCGCTGAGCACGAGGATTGTCCGGCACCCAAGCTGCACACCGCCGAGGATGTCGGTCTCCATGGTATCGCCAATGACGATCGTCTGATCCGCGGTCAGTCCCAGCTCCTTGCGCGCGCCGCGCAGCATCACCGGGCTGGGTTTGCCGACGCTGAAGGCCTTAACCCCACTGGCCGTCTCCAGCATGGCGACCAGGGCTCCACAGCCGGGGCGCGTGCCGGCCTGCGTGGGACAGTTGGGATCGAGATTGGTGGCAACCAGCTTGGCGCCGCTAAGAATCATCCCCAGGGCGGCTTCGACCATCTCGAAGTTAAAGGTCCGTCCTTCGCCGACGACCACGTAATCGGGATCCTTCTCGACGATGGCGTAACCGTTGCTATGCAGGGCGGTCAGCAAGCCGCCTTCGCCGATCACAAACGCGGTTCCTCTGGGCTTCTGTTGCGCGAGAAAGCGGGCCGTCGCCATGGCGCAGGTGAAGACGTGCTCTTCGCCGACGTCGATCCCCAGGCGCTGGAGCTTCGTCGCCACGTCCCGCCGCGTGCGCTGGCTGTTGTTGGTGAGGAACAGAAACGGAACCTTCAGCCGCAGCAGCTCGGAAATGAAGCGCTCCGCGCCGGGGATCAACTGGCTGCCGCGGTAGATGACGCCGTCCATGTCGATCAAGTAGCCGTACATCGGTCTTTGCCTCCTCGAGCTTCAGGAAAGATTCGTCGCGTGAATCCGTGCCGGTAGGCCAACGTTTGGAGAGAGGGCCAAGGAGAGGTGAATCCGGGAGCGTTGCGGGACTCCCGGAAAGGTGGGGAGGAGAGCAAAGAGCGTGCCAACGATCGGCTTGCGACGCAGCAGCCATGCCGGCAGCGTTTCCAACTACTGCGGTCGTTGGGGATTAGAACGAGGATTGCTGGATGAACCTGAACCGAATGCCTGCCCGGCACACTACCCGCCCTGCCTAGTATCTAAGCAGCGCCAGTGGCTCTCGGGGGAAGGCGCTCGGGTACCCTCTCCTGCCAGTCATCCTGAGAACCCGATCGCGTGCAAGTAGCGCGGCTCCAGCACGAACGGCGCCGGCGGGATCGACGCGAGGCAGAAGAGCGGCAGCAGCTCTCCGAGCGTAATCGGCTCGATGCGATCGATCCAGCCACACGACCAGGCGAGCAGCCCCAGCAGCGCCTCCGGTCGGACACCGGCCGCACACAGAGTCGTCAGGCGCGTGTCGCCGTGCCGCTTCGCCAGCCGGCGGCCATCGGGTCCGAGGACCAAAGGAACATGAACGAACTGAGGCGGCCCTAGCTCGAGGGCTTGGTACAAGAGGAGCTGACGCGGCGTCGAAGGGATCAGATCATCGCCGCGGATCACCTCGGTGATTCCCAGAGCCGCGTCATCCACGACCACAGCGAGCTGATACGCTGGCGTGCCGGCGGACTTCCAGACGACAAAGTCGCCGCCCACTTCGCGGAGATTCACGTGTGTCGGGCCACGGAACCCGTCGACAAACGAGTAGGAGTCGTCGCGCAACCGAAAGCGCCAGGCATACGGTTGGTCATCAAGCGCCGCGGCGTCGGCCACGCGCCGGTGCGAGCAGGTTCCAGGATAAACCGGCCCTTCGTGCTCCGGATGGGGAGCGCTGGCCGAGCGCTCGACATCGCTACGGCTACAGTCACAGGGATAAATCATCTCCCGCGCCTGAAGCTGTCGCAGTGCGGCTTCGTACAGCGGCAGCCGGCGCGTCTGTACGATCGGCCCCTCGTCCCAATCGATGCCGAGCCAACGCAGATCCATGCACGCCTGATCGGCCGCTCCTGGCTTGATGCGCGGTGAATCGATGTCTTCGATCCGTAGGAGAATCCGTCCGCCGCGTGCCCGCACCGCCAGCCAGGCGATGAGGTAGGTGCGGGCGTTGCCAACATGCTGGGCCCCCGTGGGCGAGGGAGCCAGACGACCAACCAGGGGCCGCGCCGCGAAGGCGACGCTGTCCTGCTGTGTGCTCACGCCCTTTCCACTCCCGCTACGAGCCCGCGGTAGCTGGCTTGGGTGTGTGCGCGGCCACAAATTGCACGATCGCCCGGACCAGCGGATCCTCGGCCCGAATGGCGCTCAGCAAGACGGTGATGTGATTGCGATCTTTGACCGCCAGGGTCTGCGCCTCGCGCTCGCAGTCCTGGAGGACTTTGCAAAGACGCTCCGACATCTGGTCGCAGGTGGCAAAATCCCTGTCGGCATACACGATCAGGAAAGGCGGCTCGCGCCCACAGACGTGGTTCACGGGTGAGGCGGCGCGGCGGCTTTCGGAGTCCTTGCCAAACACGGTCTGGAAAAGGCCAGGCCCCGGCAGCGACACATCGTACACACCGCTAATGGGAATGGCGCCGCGAATCGCACCGAGACTCAAGCCCTCGGCTTTCACGTAGCGCTCGTCGGTAGCCAGCAGCGCCACCAGGTGGCCGCCGGCGGAGTGGCCACAGACAAAGATCTGATCCGGGCAGCCGCCATACTGGGCAATGTGCTGGCAGGTCCACGCAAAGGCCCGAGCGACATCCTTGATATGTTCGGGATGCTGCACCGTCGGCGAGAGACGATAGTTGGTGACGACCATGCCGAAGCCGAGTCGAGCCAGGCACATGGCCAGGGAGCTATACACGCCCAGGTATTGCTTGTCCCCATGCCGCCAGGCACCGCCGTGGACGAAGAAGATTACCGGAAATTCTTTGCGGCCCTTGGGGCAGTAGAGGTCGAGCTTGTTCTTGCCCTTGCCAGCATCCTCTCCTGCCCACAGGTCGCGGTAGACCAGGTCGCGGAACACCTGGACTTCAAAGGGAGGCGCCAGTGCTGCGGCGTCAGGGACGGAGGGCTCGGCCGCCGGCAAGCGCGCTGGCGAGAGGAACAGACACAGCATCGCTGCCAATAACGTCCCGATTTTGCGTAGGACACGGTCAAAGAAGCAAACTGGGTGCATGGAACAGGATCCTTCAGTGCCACAAGAACAGCAGAGTTCAGGTTCTTTCTACATTATACCCCCGGTCGCCGAAGAGGTCTCGCCAGGTTCGCTGTCTTGCCAGCTTGCCCAGCACATCTGGCGGGAAACCTGCGATGTGCTTTTCGACCGGGTCAAGTGTGGCAAGGCGGATAAGGCTGAAAAACCCGCGGAGCTGACACTGCCGTCAAGAAGTCGCTTCGTCTTTCCTTTTTCCGCCCTTGGGCCTATGGTCCCCGAGGGAGGTGAACTGGGATGCCGCGGCTGTGGTGGATCGCGGGTCTGGCGCTGTGTGTGGGGGCATGCTCCACGACGCAGGAGGAGCGCGTCCGCGACTACAACGAGGATGGCGTGCACCTGTTTCACCAAGGCGATTACGCGGCCGCCCGAGAGAGCTTCCAAGCGGCTCTGGCCCTGAGACCGGCAGACGCGGGTCTGCTCTACAACATCGGCGAATGCTACGACCGCTTGGGGGATGCCGCCAAGGCCGAGCGCGCGTATGTCGAGTGTCTCCAGCGGGATCCCAATCACGCGTTGTGCCGGCATGCGTTGGCTTCCTTGCTGGTGCGTGAAGGCCGTTGGCCAGAAGCGGCAGCACTGGTCCAGGACTGGCTGGCACGGCAGCCGCAGCGGGCAGCCGCCTATGCGGAAGACGGTTGGTTATGGCGTCAGGCTGGTGATCTGCCGCGTGCGCAGGCCCGCTTCCAGCAGGCGCTGGAACTCGATCCGCAGGATCTGCGCGCACTGACCGAACTGGCCCAAGTGTACGAAGCACTCCATCGGTCGGATCGCGCCGCGGTGCTCTACGAGCGCGCGCTCGAGCGCGATCCACGCCAACCGGATGTGGTGCGCCGGTTGAACGAACTGCGTGCCCAAGGTGTTGGCAGGCCCCATCCGGATTGATGCGCCGGTATCGCCCGTGTCTTCCATTCCTGGGGCAGGTTCCTGGTTGGTCCGCTGCGTCAACCAGCGGTCCTGCGCGGGCTCTAGGGGGTGCCCAGGTTGATCGCCCGGAACAGGGAGAAAAGGACTTCGGTGAAGAGCAGTACGATCAACAGCAGCCCCATAAAGGTCATGCCGAAGCCACGTCCTTCCCTCTGCATGCAGGTGGAACAGACGCGTCGGCAAGCATACATGCTTAGGGGTATGGTTTGAAACAGATCGTCTCGAATGGTTCTTCCGCAGCGCGAACAACAAGATGTCTCGGCGTACATGGTTCTTCTCACACCCAGGACCTAGGCGCTTGTGTAATGGCTCCAAAGGTCTACCGGCATTGCCTTCGACAAGGAGAAAGAGGGGAATCGCTTCGACCCAGTCATCCGTGGGGGAATACTAGATTCATGGGCACATCCCGTGCCAAATCGTGAGCGAACGAATCCTCTCGTTGCCGCAAGCGCGGGCGATCGGACCATGGTCGTCGCAAGCTGTTTTCTTACAACCAGTTAACGAATGCCATCTCCACAAAGTGCCTGGGTGAGAGTCGGGGGTACACACCGATTGCGGGTCCGGAGCGCTCAGGATCCGTTACACGGGCTTTACACCTCGTAAGCCGCCACTTACCCTGGCACGGGTTCGCGGCATAGGGGATGAAGGCTCCGAGCCTGCGTCCCCACACTCTCCGTGGCAACAGAGTAAGGACCTCGGAAAAGGAACAACGGTCCGTTTCGGTCTGCCACAGGTGTGTCGGGTGTCGTGCCGGCAGGCGGTGAGGGCTCGATTCGGGTTGTCTCTCCGGAACAAGTTTTCTCACCATTTTTTCATGCCGCTCTCAGCACGTTCTCACAGGCGCCACGCTACATTGCCTTAGACTTCGGTCAGTGAATGGGCGAGCGAATACGGCAACGTAGCTTTGAGGAGAACGACGTGACTCTGCCACTACTCGTTGGGACGACGGTTCTTCTGGCCGGCGCCGGTTATTGGTGGGTGCGTGGAAGGCTTTCACCTGGGGAGCTGTTCGACGTATTGCCTTGTCCGCGGTGTGGTCAGAAACTGCGCTACCCCAGGCGCGCCCGCAGCCAGATGGGGATGTGCCCATCTTGTGGCCGGAGTTGCACGCTGCCCGCCTCCCTTCAGCACTCGGCACCCGAAAGCCAACACACCCGCTATCGCGTTGCCCGCCTTCCGGTTGCGTCCTCCAAGACACGCGCTACCCGACGGTAGCGAGCCTCAGCCCAGATTCTGATGCGTTACCCCTTTGTGGCCAGCACCGCTTCCAGGTGTCCCAGGAGTTGTTGGCGTGCCGAATGCTCCTGCGGGACCAGCGCCTGATCGCGGAAGATGCCCCGCTCTTCCAGCCAAGCCAGGAACTCCGGTGCGGGTCGCAGCCCAAAGATCTTGCGCACCATGGCCGCGTCGTGATAGCTGGTCGACTGGTAATTGAGCATGACGTCGTCGGCACAGGGCACGCCCATGAAATAGTTGCACCCGGCGGCCGCCAAAAGCATCAGGAGATTGTCCGCCGAGTTTTGATCGGCGGCGGCATGATTGGTGTAACACACATCACAGCCCATCGGCAGACCGAGCAGCTTGCCCATGAAATGGTCTTCCAGACCCGCCCGGATGATCTGGCGCTCGTCGTACAAGTACTCGGGACCGATGAAGCCCACCACGCTGTTGACTAAAAACGGCTCGAAGGTCCTCGCCAGGCCATACGCCCGCGCTTCCAGGGTCAACTGATCGACGCCGTGGTGCGCGTCCGCCGACAGAGCACTTCCCTGTCCCGTCTCGAAATACATCACGTTGTCGCCAACCCAGGCGACCGCGCGATTCCGATGCTGTTCCAGGACACGTTCGCGGCCTTCGCGCAGCAGGGCCAGGCTGATG
>JBGQLF010000630.1:0-6491 GCA_041499985.1 Gemmataceae bacterium | reverse complement strand
CCATCCAGATGACGTCGCCGGCTTGCACGGGATACCAAGCGTCGGCCAGGCGGTAGACTCCCTGGCCCTGCAACATCAGCAGCCCATGCTCCATCACGTGGACTTCGACCATCGGGAGAGTCGCGCCGGGGCGAAAGGTGAACAGGTTGACGGCCAGGTCAAAAGACGGAGAATTCGGCAGCAATGTTTTGAGCACGGCGTCCGGATCGCCCAGGAATGGCTGCCCTACGACATCCTGCTCCTGACCAAACACCAGTTTGAGAGACTCGTCCGCTCCCCGCGGGACATAGCGCTTTTCGAAAAGATTGAGCTTGCTGGCCTTCTTGGCCCGAAGCAGATAGTCTATGTTTGCTGGCAAAAAGACGTAGCCACCTTCCTTCAGGGATTCCTCGGAATGGGGCGCGTAAGTGAGCGTGATTTCCCCTTCGAGCACATAAGCAAAGCGCTCGACAGCGGGCGCGGCCAGGCCGCAGACAGCGCCAGCCTCCATGAACGCCAGGTATTGGGTGAAGCGTGCCCCCAGCTGCGGCGAGATGAGGACGACGCCTTCCGCGCCGTCCCAACCGGGCAAGGGCGACCGCACGAAGCTGTCCGGGGCGATCAGCGCATGGTCATGGCGGACGCTACTGCGGGTTGAACCGAAAACATTCATCCCAAATCTCCGCTCACACGATGGAGAAACTCCACCATAACCTCCAGGGCCGCCTTCACGTCTTCCGGTAGGACCGCCTCGCCGGGGTGATGGCTCACGCCACCCGGGCTACGGAGGAATAGCATCGTCATCGGCGCCAACGCAGCCATCACAGCCGCGTCGTGTCCGGCGCCGCTGACCATCCACAGGGGCGCATACCCGGCTGCCTGGGCCGCTTGGGTCAAAAGGTCGGTCAACCGCGGGTCCGCTGGCACTGCGAGATGATGCTCCACATGGTCGACGTGAAAACCGACGTGGCGGCGCCGGCCGATCGTGGCCGCGTGCTCCAGCAGGGCCGCCGTCGCTCGCTCGCGGACCGCGTCGTGCGGATGGCGGATGTCCAAACTCAGTTTGGCAGAGCCGGGAACAACGTTCACCGCTCCCGGGGCGACCGAGAGCGTCCCGACGGTTGCCCGCAGCCCGTTGAGGGAGCGCGCGTGCTGCTCGATCGCCACGACCAACTCGGCCGCGGCCACGAGCGCGTCTTGGCGGAGTTCCATCGGCAAGGTCCCTGCGTGCCCCGCCTTGCCCTCGAATCGCAACCACAGGCGGCTCTGCCCCACAATCGCCTCGACCACGCCGAGCGGCACGTTCTGGGTATCGAGCACGGGCCCCTGCTCAATGTGCGCCTCCAGGTATCCCAATACCTGACCGGCCGGGTAAGTAGCACTTTGGAGCCGGGTGGGGTCCAGTCCAAAGTTCCGCAGGGCCATGGCCAGCGACACGCCCGCGGCATCGGTGCGTTCGAGAAGTGCCGGGTCGAAGCACCCGCAGATCGCCCGGCTCCCCAAGTAGGGGGTCTGGAAGCGTACGCCCTCTTCCTCGCAGAAGCCGAGGATCTCCACGGCGAACGGCAGGCGGTTCCCGCCCAGGGCCTGTACGGCAGCCACGCCCAGCAACACGCCGAGCACGCCGTCATACTTTCCGGCATCCGGCACCGAATCCAGGTGCGAGCCGATCAGGAAAACCGGCGCGTCTTGACAGGCAGCCGGGTAGTGACCGATCAGGTTGCCAGCCGGGTCAAGGCGCACGACCATGCCCGCCGCACGCATCCAGCTGTCCAAACGCTCGTGCACTGCCCGCATAGGCTCAGAGGGAAAGGTGCGCGTGATCCTGCCGGACTCTTCGCTGCACCCGGCCAGGATGTCGCACCGTGCGAGCACTTCCTCGGCCAAGGAGAGTGAATCCAGGACATCGCTCCCCAGGGAGATGGCATTCCCTCCGGGGACTGACGTCCCCGGCTCGCCCGAAGAACTGGCCACGTTCCGTCGAATCATTGCGGCTGCACCTGCTTGAACTGCGTTGGAATCAGATGTACCATGAGATTTTAATCCCTGCAAGACGTTCGTCCGGATCGTGGCGCGGGGGCCCACGGCGGTAAGGTTGGCATGCGCGATTTCGTGTTGTTCTACGTCAACGGCAAACGCTACCAGATTCTTGGGGAGGGAGCCTTTTCGTCGCTGTCCGAGTTCCTCCGCGACGAGCTGCAACTGACCGGCACCAAGGTTGTCTGTGCGGAAGGCGACTGCGGGGCCTGCACGGTCCTGGTGGGCCGACTCGATGCCGACAACCTGCGCTATGAGACGGTCGATGCGTGTATCCAGTTCCTGTACCAGTTGGACTGCAAGCACGTGATTACGGTCGAGGGCCTCGGCAACGCGCAGGTGCTCCACCCCGTCCAGCAGGCGCTGGTTGAGCACCACGGCTCACAATGCGGCTTCTGCACGCCCGGCTTTGTCATGGCGCTAACGGGGTTCTTCGAGCGGCAACCGCCGCCGGGCCGGGAGGCCCTCCAGACCGGCTTGACCGGCAACCTGTGCCGCTGCACTGGCTATGTGCCCATCCTGGAGGCTGGCCTGTCGCTGGATCCCGACGCGCTGCCTTCCCTGGCAGAGCGTTTCTCCTCCAAGACTCTCGTAAACGATTTCCGGGAGCATGCGCAGATTCCCGTGACGATCCGGTCCCGGCGGACCTTTTTCAGCCCGCGCCACCTGGAAGAAGCCGTCGCTTTCAAGGCCGGCAATCCGGAGGCGGTGATCGTCTCGGGGGGAACCGAATTGGGCGTGCTGCGGAACAAGAAAGGGTACGATCCACCCACGTTGCTGACCCTGGCGCATGTGCCGGGTCTGGGAGAAATCACGTACGCGGACGAGACGGTTTCCATCGGGGCCAACGTCACCTGGACGCAGGTCGAGGCCTTCGCCAAGGACGCGCTGCCGGAGTTCTATAAGATCGTGGTCCGTTTCGGCTCGCCACAGATTCGCAACGTCTCGACCCTGGTCGCAAATGTCGCCCACGGTTCGCCGGTCGCGGACTCCCTGCCGTTCTTGTTGGTGATGGATGCGGAACTGGAACTGGTCGGCCGTGCTGGCAGCCGTCGGGTGAAGGTCAACGGGTTTTACAAGGGCTACAAGATCAAAGACCTGGCCCCCGACGAGATCATCACACGCGTCCTGATCCCGCTGCCGGCCGCGGACGAACTCTTGAAACTCTACAAGATCTCTCGGCGGAACGACCTGGACATCGCCACGTTTGGCGCCGCCATCCGGCTGCGACGGGCGGGAAACGTCCTCACGCGCGCTTATCTTGCGTACTCGGGAGTTGGGCCCACTGTGGTCCGCCTGCCGGCGACAGAAGCGTACTTGCAAGGGAAGTTGTTCGCAGAGGAGACCTTCCGCGAGGCAGGCCGGTTGGCGCGCACGGAAATCCAACCGATTTCCGATGTGCGCGGCTCGCGCGATTCTCGGCTGCTCCTGGCCGAGAATATCCTGAGCAAGTTTTACTCTAATTGTGTGGAGGAGGAACCCGGGAAAGTATGACTCTGCTTGGCAAACCCATTGCGCACGATTCGGCCCGCGAGCATGTCTCGGGGGAGGCCGTATACCTCGACGATCTGCCGCCGACACGCAATGAGCTCCTGGTCGATTTCGTCGGCAGTCCGCTCGCGCACGCGCGGATCAAGTCCGTGGACGTGACGGAAGCAACTCGACTCGACGGAATCGTCGCGGGCTTCACCCACGCGGACGTGCCCGGAGAGAACACATTTGGGCCGATCTTTCACGACGAAGAATTGTTGATCGCGGAAGTATGTCGTTATGTCGGCCAACCCGTGGCGGTGCTGGCCGGCACGAGCCGAGCCGTTCTTCGCGCCGCCAAGTCCGCAGTACGCCTCGAGCTGGAAGAACTCCCCGCTGTCCTGACCATCGACGAGGCCGTCGCCCGGGAACAATTCATCGGCCCAACGCGGCGCATTCAGTGCGGGGATGTCGGCGCCGCCCTGGCCAACGCAGAGCATGTCCTGAAGGGCATGTTCACGAACGGCGGGCAGGAACACTTCTACCTGGAACCGCAGGCGGCCCTGGCTGTCCCCGGTGAAGCTGGGCAGATCACCATCCACTCGTCCACGCAGAACCCAACCGAGATTCAAGTCGTCGTGGCGCGCTGTCTGGGACTGCGGCAGAACCAGGTCGTGTGCACCTGCCGGCGCATGGGCGGCGCCTTCGGTGGCAAGGAAACGCAGGCCGCCCACCCGGCTCTATTGGCGGCCCTGGTGGCGTTCAAGACCAAGCGGCCGGCGCGCCTCGTCCTGGGTTGCGACCAGGACATGCAGGTCACTGGCAAGCGCCACCCCTATCAGTCTCACTACCGCGTCGCGTTCACCGCGGAGGGACAGATCACCGGCCTCAAGGTAGATTTCTATTCCAACGGTGGCTTTTCCGCGGACCTGTCGCTGGCCGTCATGGAACGCACACTGCTCCACGCCGAGAACGCTTATTATATCCCCAATATCGAATTTTCCGGGACGGTTTGCCGAACCAACCTGCCGTCGAACACGGCGTTTCGCGGCTTCGGCGGGCCCCAGGCCGTGGCGGCGATGGAGAACGTGATCGAGGAGATTGCCGTCTACCTCGGCCTCGACGCCTACGAAGTCCGCCGGCGCAACTGCTACGGCATCCACGAGCGCAACCTTACGCCGTACGGCCAGCTGGTCCAGCATAATACGTTGCCCACGCTCGTGGAGCAGCTGGCGGACACGGCACAGTACAAGCCGCGACTGGACGCGGTTCGGGCTTTCAACACAGAATCGCGTGCCTGGCTGAAGGGCATCTCCCTGGTGCCGGTCAAATTCGGCATCTCGTTCACCCGCCGCACACTCAATCAGGCCAACGCCCTGGTCAACATCTACCATGACGGCACCATTCAGGTGTCGACCGGCGGCACCGAAATGGGTCAGGGGCTGAATACGAAAATCCGCCAGCTCGTCGCTGACCAGTTCGCCCTGCCGCCAGAGACCGTGATGGTCATGCCGACGTCGACCGAGAAGAACAACAACACCTCTCCAACCGCTGCCTCGGCCAGCACCGACCTCAACGGTACCGCCGCGGTCCGGGCGTGTGAGGTGCTGCGCCAGCGGCTCGCCGCGGTGGCCGCTCGGCACTTCGCGTCGCCGGCCGATGGCCTGGAACCATCGCCCCTCCACATACACTTTGAGAACGGCACCGTGTTCGACCGCCGCAAGCCTGGCGTTCGGCTCGGCTTTCCGGAGCTCGTCGGTCTGGTGTACGAGCAACGGGTTAGCCTCGGCGAGCGGGGGTTCTACGCCACGCCGGGCGTCGACTTCAACCGAGAGACCGGCAAGGGAAACCCGTTCCTGTACTACACCAACGGCTGCGCCGCGGCGGAGGTACTCCTCGATCGGTTCACGGGCGAGGTCAAGGTAACGCGTGTTGATATCTTGATGGACCTCGGCCGATCGATCAACCCTGCCATCGACCGGGGCCAGGTGATCGGCGGCTTCGTGCAGGGGATGGGCTGGGTCACGACGGAAGAGCTGCGTTATTCGGCTGGGGGCGAGCTGCTGTCCCACTCGCCGACGACGTACAAGGTGCCAAACATCAGCGACCTACCACCGGTTTTCAACGTAGACTTTCTGGATACGCCCGACAATCCCATGAACGTCTACGGCAGCAAGGCGGTGGGCGAGCCGCCGTTGCTGTTAGGGGTTTGCGTGTGGACCGCCATCAAGCACGCGCTGTCGTTCGTCTCGGGCGGACAGGTTCCCCGGCTGAACCTGCCCGCCACCAATGAGGAAATCCTTGGCCGACTGGCCGAATGCGCCGAGAAGCTGGCGCCGCGGCCAAAGCAACAGGTAGGCGTCTGAAATCAGAGCACAGAAGACAGAGGACAGAGGACGAACGAAGGAGCAGCGATCAAGCCGATGTAGAGCAGGTTCTTCTGTCTTCTGTCCTCTGTCTTCTGTCCTCTGTCTTTTGGGGAGTTGTTTCATGAGTGAGCAGGAATTCATGCGACTGGCCATTCGCAAAGCGCAAGAAGGCATTGCCGGCGGCCAGTCGCCTTTTGGGTCCGCGATTGTGCGTGCCGGCGAAATCGTGGCCGTGACGCATAATACGGTTTGGCGCGACGGCGACCCCACCGCCCATGCGGAGGTCAACTGCATCCGCGCGGCGGCGCTGGCGCTCAAGACCATCTCGCTTCACGGCTGCACGCTGTTCTCGACCACAGAGCCCTGCCCGATGTGTCTGTCGGCCATCCACTGGTCAAAGATTGAGCGGGTCGTGTATGGTGCGACCATCGCGGATGCGGCGACGGCCGGGTTCTGTGAATTGCACGTCGATGCCATCGCCCTGGCCCAGATGGGCAAGAGCCCGCTGCGGGTTGAGAGCGGACTCTTGCAGGCGGAATGCGCCGACCTGTTCGTCCAGTGGCAAAAAGCCGGGCTGTGTCGGCCATACTAGTCCGAGGGGTACGGCGCAAGGGTGTTGCAATCACTGGAATTCGT
>JBGQLF010000629.1:0-6494 GCA_041499985.1 Gemmataceae bacterium | reverse complement strand
GTCGCACGGTGTTCGTGGGCAAGGTCGAGGGCGAAACCAAGTTTATTCGCCCCTGCCAATGCGAATTGTTGATGGACGGGGTGCGGCAAGCGCTCGTCGAAGTTGAGGGGGAAATGATTGCGTGTGGCAGCCAGCCGGCGGGATTCCGCTCCGTGGCAACACGAGCTGCCATTGCTCTGGATACCCAACAGCTAGCGACAGCCGATTGTCGCTTGAAATCCATCGCACCCGAAGGGGACGGGCAAGTTGGACAAAGGGTAGGTGAGGTTCTCGGAAGACGATGACTCCCATCAATCAGGGAAGACTTTTCCCTCTTTTCTCCTTTCGTCTCATCTCTGCCGCTCACGAGACGTAGGCTGCCGGCTCAGTACCCGACCTGCCCGACGGTCGCCGCCGGACAGCCCGTGCCGAGCAGAAACTGCCGAAACTCCAGGTTGATGTGCTCGTCGCAGCGGCACACGAGGAACTCGATGTTCTCGAGGACGCGCAGGACCACTTCGGCGGCGGTCAGCGGTTGTGGCTTCACGCGCGGCCGGTCGCAGTTGTGGATGCAGTCGTGGCGGCGCTGGAAGATCTCCCGAAAGCGCTCCTCCAGGTAGGCTTGGGCGTCTGCGACCGCCTGGCCGCGCCGGTTCGCTGGCAGGGCGCCGAAACGGCTGGCCGTGATGCCGAAGACGCTGCGGCGGGCGGCGGGGTGAATCATCCAGCTCGGGAGCAAGTCGCGAAAGAACCTCTGTCCGTTGCGGAAGAACTTGTTGAAGAGGGTTTGGATCGTCGCCAGGTTCAAGACGTGCTCGCGCTCCATCATCTTCCGCGCGGCCATGCGCCAGCGCCAGTTGAGGTTGTTGGTGTACGGTTCAAGGATGGCCCGGACCGGGAAGCGGATGTCGTGGAAGAACTCGGGGAGGACGAGGGGCGCGTAGTGGCTCTTGGCGATGATCGTGGCGGCCACGATGTCCGTGTACGCGTCGCAAAAGTAGGCATCCAGGGCGCCGACGCCGAACATCCAGGCGCTCCGCAGCAAGTCACTGCGCAAGAGCTGTTCGGTGGCCGTAGCGTTCGGGAGGGGGGCAGCGTGAGCGACGATTGCCCTCGCCCGCCCGATGTCCTGCTGGAAGTGGTTCAGGGCCGTGGTCGGCACGTTGACCCCGGGAGGTAAACAAGTGGAAGCGGGAAGGATCACCACTCGGGAGGGACCGTCTCCTCCTCCTCGTTGTAGTGAATCCGCTCTTCCTCCTCATTGTACCAAACGTTGCGATGCCTGGGGCAGATTACCCTCCACAGGTCGGTGATCTGGTCGATCTCTAGTCCGCCGTTGATATGCTCGACGAGCTGCTCGATCAACGGCCCGGAGTCCTCGCGTGCCTGCTCCTCGGTGTACGGATGGTCGGGGAAGACCTCGTTGTACACTTCCAGCAGTTCGTCGGCGCCGAACTTCTCCTGCACTTCGTGGGTTAGCAGTTCCAGCGCCTGGTCTTTGGTCAGGACGGGCATCACGGCACCTCCCCGGTCCACTTTCCCTCGGACAGCGACCTTCCGTTTATTCTACCTTCCGTTGCTCCGCGAACCAGCCTAACTCATCCCGATTGCTATCACAAAATGTGATACCTTCCCGGCGGAAGCTCCGGTGGGACCTTGCGGAATAGGACGCATCGCGTGAAGCGTCGCTGCCAGCGCTCACGACTCCGTCCCGGTGGCCGGCGGACCGTTCTCCGTCTCCACGGTGCTCAGGCCTTCGTCGAAGACGCCCATGCGGCGGAACTTCTGGTAGCGCTGCTCCAGCAGTTCGTCGAGCGGCACGTGCCGCAGCTCGCGCAGGTAGCGCAGCAGATAACTCTTCAGGGTGCTCGCCATCTGCCGATGCTCCCGGTGGGCGCCGCCCAGGGGTTCGGGGATGACATCATCAATGACCCCCAGCCGGGCCAGGTGCTTAGCGGTCAGCTTGAGCGCCTCGGCCGCCAGCGGCTTGGTCTGTTCGTTGGCTTCCTTCCAGAGGATGCCGGCACAGCCTTCGGGACTGATTACCGAGTAGTAAGCATATTCTAGCATGCTCACGCGGTCGCCGATGCCGATCCCCAAGGCGCCGCCGGACCCCCCTTCCCCGATGACGACACACATGATCGGCGTCGGCAGCCGGGACATCTCCAGCAGGTTGATGGCGATGAGCTGCGCCTGGCCACGCTCTTCGGCGCCAATGCCGGGGTAGGCTCCGGGCGTGTCGATCAGGCAGATGATCGGCAGGCGAAACTTGGCGGCCAAGCGCATTTTGTTCAGCGCCTTGCGATAGCCTTCGGGATGGGCACAGCCATAGAAGCAGGTCTGGCGCTCCTGAAGCGTGTGTCCTTTTTGATGGCCGATGAGCATCAACTTGAAGTCGCCGAGCCGCGCGAAACCGCAACGGATGGCGCGGTCATCGCCGAAGGCCCGGTCGCCGTGCAACTCGGCGAACTCATCGAAGATCAGCTCGATGTAGTCGAGGGTCTGTGGCCGTTCGCTGTGCCGGGCCACCTGTACGGTTTCCCAGGCGTTGAGGCTGCTGTACTTTTTGCGCTTGAGATGGATCAACTCCCGGCGCATCCGGCGTAGTTCCTCAATGCTGCCGACCTGGCCGTTGCTCGTGGCCTCCAGCTAGGCCAGCAGCTCTTCCATCACGTAGATATCCTTCTCAAACGGCAGCCGTTGCGGGGGCATCGGCACCTCCTTCGTGCGGCGATCGGCCAGCGGCTTTCTCTCCGAAAGCCTCGAGCGGAGAAACTCTGGTTGATAAAAGAGTGTAGCAACTGTGGCGGAAAGTTCTAGCGCGGATTGCTCCGCGGACGGCGTTGGCCAGGCGCGGAGCAAGCCTTTCTGAACTCAGGGACCCATAGGGATAACCCACCATGCAATCGACAACCCTTGGACGAACAGGTCTAGCCGTCAGCCGCGTTGGGCTCGGCTTGGCGGCGCTGGGTCGGCCCGGCTACATCAACCTGGGACATGCCGCGGACCTCCACGGGGAGTACGAAATCGCGTCCATGGAGGCTCAGGCGAACGCGGTGCTTGATGCGGCGTGGGCGGAGGGTGTTCGGTACTTCGACGCCGCACGCTCGTACGGCCGGGCGGAAACGTTCCTGTCTCACTGGCTCGCTTCGCGGCGGATCGCGCCTGGTGCGGTCACCATTGGCTCCAAGTGGGGCTACACCTACACGGCGGGCTGGAAGGTCGAAGCAGACAGGCATGAGATCAAAGACCACTCCCTCGCCACCTTGCGCCGCCAGGCCGTGGAGAGCAAGACGATCCTGGGTGACTATCTGAAGCTCTATCAGATCCACTCGGCCACACTCGAGAGCGGTGTGCTGGAAGCTAGCGAAGTACTCGAGGAACTGGCCCGGCTCAAGAGCGCAGGCTGGAGGATCGGCCTTACAGCAACCGGCCCCCGCCAGGGCGAGACCGTACAACGAGCGCTGGACGTGGCCGTCGGGGGTGAACGGCTCTTCGATTCGGTGCAAGCGACGTGGAACCTCCTGGAACCGTCGGCCGGACCGGTCCTGGAGAGAGCGCATGCGGCAGGCGTCGGGATCATCGTCAAGGAAGCATTGGCGAATGGGCGCCTCACGGAACGGAACAACGACCCGGCTTTCGCCGCCCGGCGCAAACAGCTCGCTGAGGTAGCCAGCCGCTTGGGCACGACGCTGGACGCGCTGACTCTGGCCGCGGTCCTGGCCCGGCCCTGGGTGGATGTCGTGCTGAGCGGGGCGGCCACGGTCGAGCAACTCCGGTCCAATCTGGCCGCGCGAACCGTCCCATGGGGCGATCGCGTTGATGACATGCTCGGTTGCCTTGCCGAGAAACCAGACGAGTACTGGAGCACTCGAGCCCGCTTGCCGTGGAACTAAAGTTATACTGGCGTCGCTGGAGTTCCGCCTTGTGGGGCAGGATTCTTGCCTGCCGGCAGGCAAGAATCTTGCCCCACAAGGCGGAACCTGACGGGCTCGACTATACACGTCTGGCGCGGACCGAAGCTGACTTCGCCTTACCATTCCACGTTGCGCGCGCTTCCTGATACTTGACCTTTTCCAAGATGTACGTCTCTGCTATACCCCGCCGCCTCCAGGACCGCACTCTGCGGAACCGATCATCCCCGGTTACTCAGGTACTCGTGTGATGCAGGCAGGGGCTGGGGATCTGAGTGATCGGCACGCGATGTGCAGGGAAGTAGGGAAGAAGCGATCAACCGGTATCGAGAAAAGGAGACGGCGATGCAAGACAACTCGTTCAACCTGGATTTCTCCGCTCAGGACTGCGGCCGGCTCTGCGAGCAGCGGCGGCAGCGCGAGCACTACGAAGCGGTCTCCCGGGCTTGGGCCCAGCGGCGGCGGGAGTACTTGCGTCGGCTTGGCCTGCTTGTACGGCTCGGTAGGCAAACGGCTGCGGCAACGGGTCGCTGAACTGCTTCCTGAGGCGCGGAGTCGATTGGAGCGCACCGGTACAGCTCCCCCGTGTTTCGCCTCCACACGAAGCGACCGTGCCTTCCGCAGCCCACGCCCTTCGAAGACTCCGGGCGTGCCACCCATGTTTGAACCAGGCCGGGCTTTGTTGGAGACGAACCCCTCCCTATTGTAGCAAGCAGGATGGTACGGCGCCCGTTGCTGCAATGGACAGGCCGGCGTAGGATTCCTTGGAGTGCTTTTTCCATCCTTTGAAGACGTCCCATGGATGCCGGCCAGTTTCCCAACCTGGAAACGTTCGCGAAAGCTGCCGAATTGAGTTGCTTCACGGCCGCTGCCCGGGCCTTGGGGGTGACGCAGGCCACCGTGAGCCAGCAGGTGCAGGCGTTGGAGAAGGACCTGGGCGTATCCTTGTTTCACCGCCGCGGTGGTCTTGGAGCGCGACCTGTTCGTGGTCTGGGACCGGCGGTGGGTCTTGCCCACACTTCCTCAAACCCTGCCCCGAGGCCAAATCCTAGAGCAGCAGCACCACGCCGGTCGGAAGTCTTTCAAGATTGATTCCCGATCCTCTGTCTCCCGCCCTGCTCTTGGGCCCGGTCGGGTGCGGTGGCAACGACGCCCTCAGTGCATTTGCTTCAGGGTCTTTGGCTCGACCCGAGCAATGGCCTCGACACCATGCAGAGCCCGACGCGTGGCCCGGACCGACAAGAACCCCGTTGCCAACCCATGCACCTCGGCGTGCTGGTTGGTCAGGAATTCACTTACCTCGTCGTCCGTATGGCCTGCCAGAGGCATCACGATGGCGGAGATGAGTTCATCCTCGTTCTTTGGGGAGCTGTCTTTTTTTACCCACATCGCTGATCCTTTTCGAATGCTACACGGCGGCGATGGCCTGTTCCACGTTCACTTTACCATTTCCAAACGTCGGGTTCCAGCCCACCGTGCCAACGTGCGCGTCGATCGTTGCCGAACTGGCCAGGATATCGCGCACCTGGTCGGGTTTCAGGGATTTCTTTTTCTGCAAGAGTAGTGCAATGACCCCCGTGACGACCGGGGCCGCCATGCTGGTTCCTTCAATGGTCAGCAGCTTTTTCGCCGTCCAGGCGCGCTCGCCAAAGTTGGCCAGCTCGGAGCCCGCCGCCAAGGCCGCCGTGAGGAATTGCCCGGGGGCGGAGATATCCGGCTTCTGGCGGCCATCGCGCGTCGGTCCCTGGCTGCTGAACGGACTCGATCGGCCGACCAGCACCGACAGGTCCTGTTGCGGTCCTGCATCGCTCGACCAGGCGTTCTTGCTGACATGACTGGCCACGGCGATGCAAGACCGAGCCGTCGCCGCCATGCCAACCGTTCGCGCTTGCTCCACCAGGGGATGCGGGTCGAATTGGCCAAAGCCGTTGTTGGCGAACCACCCATCGAGCCGGCCGATCACCGCCGAAGTGCAGGTCAACCGTACTGCCCAGCCGTTCAGGAGCGACGGCGCCGGGCTTGGGGATCGAAACGATAGGATGATCTGCACCTGAATCAGGTTACTGGGCGCGTACGTTTGCCGGCCGATTTCGATGTCGACGGAGCTGGACGAGAAGCTATCGACGTTGCCAATGGCTGGCACGGCTAGCTCTTGGCCGCCCGGCGTGATCAGCGCCAGCGTGAACGCATCACCCGGATCGTACCACAGGGTCAAGATCCCTTGGGGCCGGCGTCCAGCTTGCCGAGGCCGAGGCACCGCGAAGGTTACTGTCTGGGATTCGTTGGGCAGGAAACGTCCGCCGATATGCAGATTGTCCTCGCGTTCGTTCCCGGCCGAGATCGCGACGATCTTGCCCGCCCCGCTCAATTGGTCGATGAGCAATTCTTCCGCGGACGTTCCGTCGTGCGAGCCAAAGTGGCTGCCGAGGCTCATGTTGACGACGCACGCTTTGTTTCCCGCCCTGGAAAAAATCCACTGCACGGCGTCGGCGGTGTCGATGAAGTTCGTCTTCACAAGCAGGTACCTGGCCTCCGGGGCAATCCCTTCGAACCCATTCAACTTGGTGCCACCGGCAATGCTGGCGACATGCGTGCCGTGGC
>JBGQLF010000628.1:0-6506 GCA_041499985.1 Gemmataceae bacterium | reverse complement strand
GAGTGGGGTTCGCCTGACCAAGAAAGCTATGAAGCCCTACGAAGCACGCTTGGAACGATCGAAGACCTTGCCCAAGTACGACATCACGATCCGACCAAACCAACCGAGATGTGGGTAAATCAAGACTTGCCGCTCGCCTTATCAAGTCTTCACGATAGTGAATTCTAGTGTGATTTTCTCTCAGATTCAAGCCGTTGCTGCTTTTTGCAGCAACGAAAAAGGGAGCTGCCCCTGGAACCCGGGTGACGGAACCCGGGGAACGGCATTGTCGCCCCGAAGCCCTCGCTTAATTGGCTGTGGGAGATGGTGAGATCCGCACCACAGACATGAAGTGAGTTTTTTCGGACGGAGCAAGAGCGACCACATACTGGATAGGGGACGATCGACGGGGTTGTTGGGCAGGTGGGCGATTGACCGGGGCTGATCACCATCCGCCCGCGGGCGATGTGGTCGTCGTTACAGCCTGTGCCGTCCCGCTAGCTTTCCGGACTGCCCTGGCTGGCTTTTCGGCGCTGGACGGCATCTTTCAGAATGGCCGACACGACGTCCAGTGGCAGTTCTTCCAGGTTCTGAAAGCGGATGCAGCCCTTACCGCAGTTCAACTTGTTCAGGCCCGCCCGGTGCGCCTCCACGGCGGCGGGGTCGCACACGTAGAGTGCCATGTATCTCTTCTGCGAGGCCAGCGCAAAGAACATGTCGCCCAGCGCATAGCTGGCCAGGCCAGACTGCATGCTTTCCACAGCGTCGGGAGCAATCTTGCGGACCAGCTTCCTCAGTTTCGACAACGCGGTCCGCCGAGGCTCGGGCAGTTCGTCCAGGTACTGCGACACCGTCGTCGCTTTTGATTTCACACCAACCCTCGCATGGACTGGAACCAATTCGGTCAGGGCTTTTGGCGCTTGTACTCGACCAGGAACAACGAGAGCCCCGCTGCCGGTTAATCGAGGACTGTGTCGATTACCGTGGCCAGGAGGAATCCCGTCGCAAAATTATCGGGAGCCCCGGCCTCCATTGCCTTCTTTACGATGTCAAGTTCACCGCGATCCAACCAGATGCCCGCGCATGCGGGGCAACGATCAAGAATCACCTTGTGAATGATTTCCTTGCTCATTTCACTGCCATCAACAGGACATCGGCGCATCGCTTCCCGAGTCGCTTTGAGTTTGAGTTCGCACGGTTCGCAGGTCGGAATCCCTTCGTACTCGCGCTTCGTCCTCTGTTTGTCACACCGCACGCACTTCTCTCCAAACAGCCAATTCATCACCATGGCACGCCCCTGTGTAAGAATGGAAAACCTGGATGGCATGGAGGATCGGGTTTTGATCGACCGGGGACAGTGTTTGTGTCTGGTCTTGACCGACCCTGCCCCCGCTGGTGTGCCGCAGCGACGCTCTCCTGTCGTTTCCGGAGGCGCCTCTGGTGCAGTTGGCGGACGCAGCTTATCTCTTGTTTTTGGAGCTGCCCTTGGGTGTGCTGCCACCGGGCACCACACCGTCCGCCTTGGCCCCAGGAGCTACGGGCACGCGTTTCTCGCCGACCGCGGACATCCAAGCGCGCAGCAACCGGCGATGGCGATCGAGTTCGGCGCGCAGGGCGGGGTCGGCCACGCGGTTGGTTAGTTCGAAGGGATCGCTGTGCAGGTCGAAGAACGCTTCCTCGTCCGAACTGGACAGCATGTACTTGTAGCGCTGGGTGCGCACCATGCGGTGGCCGGTGCCGAGCCGTTGCTCGGGAGGGCCGATGCATTCACTGACCACATGATCGTGCACCGTGGCCGTGGCGTCGCGCAGAATGGGCCGCAGCGATCGGCCCATCAGCTGAGGCGGAAACGCAGAGGTGCCGGCCAAATCCAGCAGCGTCGGGTAGATATCGAGCGAGGAAACCAGCGCGTCGCTGCGGGCCCGTTTCGCGGGCAGCAGGGGCGAATGGACAAAGGCCGGCACTCGCACCGATTCCTCGTGCATGGTGATCTTGTTGCCGAGGCCGTGATTCCCGAGGTGATAGCCGTTGTCCGAAAGGTAAAGGAGGATCGTGTTCTCGTAGAGACCGTTAGCTTTGAGCTGCTCGACTAGCCGGCCGAGCTGTTCGTCCAGGCAACTGATGTCCGCATAGTAGGCTTTGATGAACTCCTTCAACTGGGCGGCGGGTCGCGGCGGACCGCCGGAGAGCGCTGATGGATTGCTATCGCGGAAGCGAATCTCGCCGGCCCCACCTTGATTGAAGAAACTCTGCCGCAAGGGGGCTTCGCGGAAGTTCGGATCGAGCGTGATGGCGGCGTCCTTATACAGCGCCTGAAAGCGCTGCGGAGCCGTCAGGGGCAAATGGGGATTGTGCGGCGTGAGCCAGAGCAGAAACGGGCGGCCGGACTTCGCCTCCCGGCGCAGGAACGCCTCCGCCTCGGCAAAGAGATCCGCATCATTCGGATCGGGAGTCTCGCGGCCTTCGGCGAAACCAAACTGGAGTGGATCGCCGAGATGCGACTTGCCATAGAGGGCGGTATGGTAGCCAGCCTTCCCGAGCACCTCGGGAAGCGTCGCAAAACGCTTGCCGACGATCACGCTTTGCCGGAACCCCTCGCTGAACAAGCCCACCGCGCCGTGCTGCTGAGGGAACACGCCAGTCAGAAGGCTCGCCCGGCTGGCCACGCAGATCGGCGACGCGACGAACAGGCGATCCAACCGCAATCCCTCAGCGGCCAGCCGGTCCATGTTCGGCGTCTTCACCTGCGCATTGCGATAGCCGACCGCCCGATAGGTGTGGTCGTCACTGAGAACCACCACGAAATTGGGTTTGACCGGTGCGGCGGCGTGGGCGGTCCCAGCAGGCGCGAGCAACCCGGCGCCGACGGCAAGGAGGAATAAGAGTGGTTTCATGTGCTTTTCCGTGAATGCAGCTGCGGAGAGGGAGCTTCGCACGGACCGCTTGCCCAGCCACTGCTACTTGCCGACCTGGAAGTCATAGCGCCCCGGCTCGGCGTGCTCGACGACCTCGGCGGTCAGCCCGGACTTGTCGCGGTTGCCATAGCGGCGGTTGATGATCCACGGCGGGTCCCAGTCCGACCGTTTGTTATCGTACGGCTCCTGGGCGACGATGGTCACCTTGTACGAGCCCGGCAGCACGCCGACTAACTGGGGGCTGGTGGCCAGCGTGTACTTGCCGTCGTCGACGATGGGGCCGCGCGGTTCGTGCCGCGACGAGTTGCCCTTGGCCGCGTCCGGAGTGAAGATCACCATGCCCCGGGGCAACGGCTTGCCATCCGTGAACGTGACCCGCCCGGTGACCGGCACACGCTTCCCTTCGTAGCCCACCTCCTGCTGGCCGCAGCCGGCCAGCAGCAGACACACGGCCAGCACCCCACCCCGGGTCCTGTACGGATTCCGGTGCCGATCAACCATGGCTCTTGTCCTCGTCGAGGCGCTCTCCCAAGGTGCGCACCGGTGCGGTTTCAATACTGGCCGATGACCTCGCCGATGGCCCGGGTCGCCAGGGCCCGGTAGGTCTGGAGTGCGATGTTGTCCTGGATGAATCGGACCGAGCCGTCACAAAAAGCGAACTGCCCGCCGCCGGGGTGCCGGCTGCGGAAGGAATAATTGTTCTGCCACTCGCCCGGATCGAACCAGGTGCCGGTGGCCGGGTTCTTGGCGTTCAGCGGGATGGCACAGGTCGCGACGGCGCCATTGGTGTAGGCCCAGGCATTGCGGGCATCCACCTCGGGAATATCCTCGCCGATGATAAAGGTGTTACTGGTGCCGTCGGTGATGTCGGAGATGCGGAGCTTCGGGAGGGCCGTCGCGTCATTGCGCCACAGCACGCCGTCGCCGGCGCGCATCCCTTCCCGCACGCTGCCGTAACGGATGTTGATCCACTGGCCCACGTCCCAGTTGGCGCCCTGGCAGCCCTTGTAGTTCGTCAAGCCGACTTGCAGATTACCCAGGTCCGCACACGTGGACGCTTGCTTGCTGATGGCGTTGTCGCTGGGACAGAACAGGCTCTTGATCGGCGTGGCGATCACCGCCTGACTCTGCCCGATGGTGTTGGTTGGGATCTTCGCCTGCTGGTAGAGGCTCGCCTGCTCGATGTACGGGAGCAGACGCGCAATCCAGGTCCAGTATTCGCCCTCCGGCCCACAGCAGCCCTCATCGTTGCGCACCGCGGGGAGGGGAAGGCCGGTGTCGGTCCCGGTCCGTGGCAGGGTGCCGGTGGTGTTCTCGTGGCTGTGACAGGCGAGGACGAGCTGTTTGAGGTTATTCGCACAGCTCATGCGGTTGGCCGCTTCCCGCACCTTCTGGACCGCGGGCAACAGCAGCCCGATGAGCACGGCGATGATGGCAATGACCACCAGTAGCTCGATCAAGGTAAAGCCTCGCCGCCTCTGCCACTGCGCGGAACGTGGACCAGTCATGGGATAGCCTCCGGGGCAACGCTTGCAAAGGGAAAGCATAAGGCCCTGAACTTCCCTACTGATACAGGCGACGAAAGTGAGGGTCAAGTAAAATCGAAGAGGACAGAGAGGCTGAGAGGCGGGGCCACGTGTTCGACTGCCTCGGCAAATGCATCTCCCAGCCCTGCACGCTGCTGCTCATAGCTGTTTCGCACTGCCAGCAGATCGGCTTGGTGCTCTCCGGCCGCACAACGATGGGAAGACTCATGGCTTTTCCCGGAGTCGCTTCCTGGCCTGTTCCCAGGGGATACCTAATTCCGGAGCGGCGTCGGTGGCCGCTAGCCATTGCTCCAACTCGTGCCGGTGCCACTCCGGCATCGGCAAGGCCTCCATTGAATCCGGAATGCTATCCCAGAGGCGAGCGATCCATTCCAGCCGTTGGGGCTGGGAAGGCAGACAACGCCGACCCGGACGGTTGCCGTCCCTTCAGGCACTGAAACTGCTGATAGGTGATGTGCATTTCAAACAGATCGGTCGTCAGGATCGCAGGCTGCCGGCCGCCGTCTTGTCCCAAGCTGATGCCGATCAACTCGGCATCCGGCTCCTGAACCGCCGCAGCGGGAACCATCGCAAGGGCCAGCTGCGAACAGCCGAGAAACGATAGTTGGTAGTTCTTCCGTTCCCCGAGCGGGTCGTAGATGCATTCCACGAGCACATGTGCTCCCCAGTCGGCGAGACGAACAGCTCGGACCAGCGAGGAGGCCGTTCCCAGACCGAGCCGGTGGTAATCCATCGCGAGGCTCCGTTACGGACATCCGATGCTTCAGTCCAGGACGCTGTCCCCACTCTGGGCTGCGGATCCTGGAGGACCAATTAGACTTGGATGACGAACCACCAAGGCTTGTTAGGCGCCGCCTTCGACCTCGATGGCAGACGCGAACTCGCGGCTCGCCCCCGATAGGACAAGCGACCGGCGGTTGCCCCCCGTAGGTCGCATGGCCGCCAGATGTACCACGAGGAACGTGGGCAAGAACACGAGCATCCAACAACCCGCGATGCCAAACAGCCAGTGCGGCTCCTTCCTCTTGCCGGGGGCAGCCAGCTGGGTCAGAACACCAGCGGCCACCATCAGGCCGATCAGAGCCACGAATCCGCCGATGATGAACCATGCCCGACGGGGCCAGTAGCTGCGGTGCCGGTCGCAGAACGGCAGGCCAGCCAGCCGCTCGCGGGACTGTCCACCGCCCAACAGGATGTAGCCCCAGAATGTGAGGAGACCGATCAGCGGGGAGAACAGCACCCAGGCTAACGATGGAGAACTGACTCCGGGAAACAGCCGGTGGGCGGCCTCGGCACCGCACACGACACACACCGAGGGAAGCGACCCATCGGCGATCCGGTCACGCGCTACAGATACCTTGGGCATCGCTCAACCTCCGCGCCGCCTCGTCAAAGGCATCTCCCAGCCCCACTGCTGCTCGTACCGGTCTCGCGCTGCCAGCAGGTCGGCCTGCTGTTCTCCGGTCGCAGAACGATGGGAAGACTCATGGCTTTTCCCGCAGGAGCCTCCGGGCCTCTTCCCAGGGAATACCCAATTCCGGAGCGGCGTCGGCAGCCGCTAGCCATTGCTCCAACTCGTGCCGATGCCAGTCGGGAATTGGCAAAGCCTCCCCCTCATCCGGAATGCTATCCCAGAGGAGCGCGATCAATTCCAGCCGTTGGGATACGGTCAACTGATCGAGGTTCAGGTGGGGCCACGATTCAGGCATCGTCTTCCTCCGGATAATTCTCGGAACTCGCCGCAGTCTACCAGAACTTGCAGATGAGCGGAAGCACAGGCCGAAGACCAACTCAGTTACCCAGCCGGCTGGAGAGACGGCCAAGTTGATTCCCAGACCCAATTCAGCCTGTCAGCCCAGCACCACGCGCACTTCGTGCTTCCGCCCGTCGTCCACCAACTCGATTTCCTTGTTCGCCACCGCCCGCCCATCCACCGTCACACTCTGCACTCCACGTTCCACGCCCTTGGGGTTCTCCACCGTGATGTGATAGGTCGCCGTGCGATAGCGATACGTCAGCTCGTACCGGGGCCAGCCCGACGCGATGCACGGCTCGATCCGCAGCG
>JBGQLF010000627.1:0-6510 GCA_041499985.1 Gemmataceae bacterium | reverse complement strand
TAACTAAAAAGGTCGCACTAATATACTAAAAGATCAAAAGGACGAATCCGAGGGGCCAAAGGAAATCTTCGAGAGGCCAAAGGGGGAGTGTCGGCTAATTCTCGGACGGACTCCTAGACACCACGTTGAAGCTGGTCAGTTCAGTAGAAGGGGCTTACCTCACCACGTTCGCTCTGGCCGAGCGCCGCTTGGCGATCACCGGCACAGTGGCCAGTTGGCTCATCGTTGGTGGCGCCGCCGGCAGCATGGTTCTGCTCTGGCTGATGGGGCAACTCTTCGCGTTGCTGGGATCCCGTGTCCTGATCCTGACTCTCTGGATCGACCTGCTGGCGGCCACGGGTGTCGCTGCTGGCTTGATCTCTCGCTCGGCACGACGAGCACGGGTGGGGTAAGGGAAATCGGTCAGCACCAGAGCAGAGCCAATCGGTCAGATCACCTGGGTTTCTCCCTTGCGCCCTTGGCTGTCTCGTCCATGCCCTTCGGGCGCGGGCCGTAGACGGGCAACTCTTGCCCGACTTCGTAGGCGCCCAGGTCCGGAGCCTTGCCGGTATAGCCGTCGTTCACATTGGGCAGGACCACACCGGCGTCCACCGCAGCGGAGTCTGCCCTAAGACGCAGGTCCGGCGTCGGCCATTTGGGCAGCGCGGGGTTGGGAAAGGGCACTTTGTCAGCAAAGACATCGAGGTTCACCTGGACGCCATGTTTCTCCGATGTGTTGACGCGGAGGGCCGTCAGGCTATCGAACCGCTTCCCGCCAATATTCCCCCGAAAGGGGGTACCGACCGTGCCATAGCCATTGTAATCGAAATCACAGGTCGCATCCGCCGCAGGAAAATTCGCGGCCAAGCCGGTGCCATTGGCATAGTTGCCAAACTTTCCCCCGCCGCTGCCCCCGATCGCCAGGTTGTTGCGGAACAGGGCATGACTCCAGCGCGCCGACGTGAAACAGACCGCGGCGTCACCTGTCTTGACCACCGTGTTGTGCAGGACCACGTCGCCCTGGCTGCCGTTGTGCAGCTTGTAGGGCACGTACGTGAGGTTGTACATGACGTTGCGGATGAAGTAAGTTGGTCCTCCCAGGCCCGGCTGCGAACTCAAGCCGACGAAGCAGTTGGTGATCCGGTTGCGCAGGATACGGCAGTTGCCCATGCAGTAGTCGGCCTCGATGGCGTCGTCGGCGCCGAAGAAGATGTCATTGTTGTAGATGTCGATGCACACTTGGTTGAACGCCGCTTTACTCTCCATGGTGGAAATGCAATCCCGGAAACCGGACACGCGGTTGAAGCAGATCACGTTGCCCGGCCCGGTCATCTCGATCCCCTCGCCGATGTTCTTGCCGTTGGCCCCCATTGCTTCGTTGGTCCAGGGAGTAATGCCTTCGATGACGTTGTCGGCGATGTAGCAATTCGTGGCTCCGGGCGGCCGGGAGGCACGCACCCCATAGACCGCTGCGATGTGGCAGCGGCGCACGCTACACTCCTCGGCGCTGTTTAGGTCGATGGCGGCGTAGCCGCGGGTCTTCTCCTGGACCGTAAGGCCTTCGACGTGAACATACTTGCGGCCCCGCAGCGAGACGCTCTCGCAGGTGGCGCCGTCGGCCCCGCGGATTACGATCGGCTGGCCCGGAGCGCCATCCCGGCTGAGGGTGAGCGTGCCGTATGAACCCGCTGCGAGCAGCAGGATATCCCCCGGTTTCGCAGCAGCGGCGGCTTCCGCGAACGTTGGCGGGGTGACCTTGGTGACCTTCGCCTCCACCGCGGCACGGGGCACGGAACGGGTGCGGGCGCGGACCGTTCGCTCCGTGGAGCCGCCGTCGGGGTCGACCAGCTGGAGGTGGATCTCGTATTCCGTGTCGGGCTCCAGATCAAAGATGCTCCCGGCGTGCTTGTTCTTCCAGCTAAAGGAGGTAGACGGCGGCCTGCTTTTTCCGGCCGGGACGCGGCGCAGCGGCATGGCCTGGCGCCATTCCGGTTGACCTACGGCGCGGTAGCGGACGGTCACGACGCCGTTGAGATTGTCGTCCCCCTCGATCTGCCACTCGATGGCCAGGTTGAGGAACGTGGGATAAGGCGTTGTCACATCGCCGGGAATGGTAGCGTCCGCACCCAGCGACTGGCCCCCTTCTCCAAACCAGGCCAGAACCAAAACCGTCACGCTTACGATTCGTTTCATGGCATCCTCTCAGGAGCGAAGGGGGCTACCTTGCTCGACGGCCAACTTGCAAAGGCCGGCGCCACCGGCGGGTTGACGAGAAAGGCACGAAGGACCTCGTCGGCCAGGACAACGTACACGCGGGGCCGCCGTTTGCCATCAAAAAACGGGAACCGCGCCCAGATCCCCAGCTTCTTCTCCTTGCTTACCGGCCCCGAGCGGGTATAATGCGGGGCCGGAGAGCTGCCCCTGATCCTGCCCGAGACTCGCTTTTGAGCGGTCGAGAATCTCTCCTACCCGCCGCGACACGGAAGAAGTAATCCGCAGGTCCTCCTGGTCCACCGGGACGGGGTCTGCTTCGTTGGAGACTGGCTTTCCTCGTTCCTTCATTCGTTACCCAGCCGGACCCAAGCGGTCGCGCTGGGGGGAGGCATCTGTCATGACTTCTGGATTCAAACGCAGGCAATCGGATGGGTTTACGCTGATTGAGCTGCTGGTGGTCATCGCCATCATCGCCGTGCTGATCGGGCTGCTGTTGCCGGCGGTGCAGAAAGTGCGCGAGGCGGCGAACCGGATGACGTGTTCGAACAACCTGAAACAGATGGGCTTGGCCATCCACATGTACACGGAAATGACCGGCACAGTCCCCCAGATATGGGTTCAAGATCGAGCGAACCCGAGGACAACTGCCTCCATGTTTTACTTCATTTTGCCTTACCTCGAGCAGCAAGCCATTTTTGACTCCGGGAGTTCCCTCACCAATCCTCTCGTGCCCAAGAGTCTGAAGTACGCGGGGTATGCAGCCAACGACAAGCTCATCAAAACTTATCTCTGTCCATCCGATCCCACGAATTCGAGTAACCTCGATGATCGGGGCGAAAGCTATGTACCCAATTACACAGGTAGCCAATTCACGAACATTGTCACCGGTGCCGTTGGTGTGACCGGCTTTTGTTACGCGGGCAATGTCTTGGTTTTCGATCCGAATCTTCTCGAGGACGTCAATGCGGATTCCACCGCTCCGACCGGTCGTGCTCGAGCCACCCTGGCCAGCGCGATACCGGACGGCTTGTCCAATACCATCATCCTCGCACACCGTTACAAGGTCTGTTCGAGCTCGGTCTACGGAACGACGCGCAATCCTTGGTGGGGCAACCCGCGCAACACGGGGGGTGTCAAGCAAACGCCAGGATTTGGCTTCGGAGAATACTCGCGTGACTACCCCCAGCAGCCCAACGGCCGCTTTATGGTGATCGGCTCCGGGGCTTCGTTTTGCACGGGCACCTATGCGGGCGCCCCCGGCACCGGCATCCCGTTTCAAACGACGCCCGCACCCGACACCTGTCAACAGAATGTGACCCAATCCCCTCACCCGGGCGCCATGATGGTCGGTTTGGGGGACGGAAGTGTTCGCTCCGTCAGCCCCTCGGTCTCGACCCAGACCTGGTACACCGCGTGCCACCCGTCGGACGGCAAAGTGCTGGGGGCCGATTGGTAACCGCGCGCGATTCGTTCTCCAACGACTTCCGCGGTCCTAAAGAGTCCTGCGCGAGTCGGCAGCACACGAACCCGAAGCGTCAGCGAGGGCCACTCACGGACGCTTCGGCGCAGGGTCATCTGGCTGCGAGCCGTGGGCGACGACTACCACCGCCCTTGCCTGCGGCTCGCGGTATTTCAAGGCCGACGGAAGGCTAGCCTGGCAGGAAGAAAAGGAGCAATTTCGAATGCGAATGTCAGTAGCCCGGCGGCGCCTTCTGGGAGCTCTCTGTGCCTGGGGGCTGATGGCCGCGACCGGTTGCGGCGGCCCCAAGGTCGTTCCCGTCTCCGGCACGGCGACGCTGGACGGCAAACCGCTGGCGGGATTCGTGGTGACGTTCAACCCCGATACCAGCAAGGGACACGAGGGCCGGATGGACTGCTCGGCCCGGCTTGGGAGCGATGGGCAGTACGCGCTCCGGATGGATGACGGGTTCAAGACGTATAAAGGTGCTCCGCCGGGATGGTATAAGGTGACGCTATGGTCTCCGGATGATAAACCCATCCCGGTCAACAAGAAATACACAAGTATCAAGACAACGGATCTGGCGGTGGAGGTGGTTGCCAACCCCCAGCCGGGCGCCTACGACCTCAAGTTTACCAGGTGAAGGGACCGCACGGCGCGCCAGGGGCAGACCGCTTCGGTACCGAGCTCCCCATGCGGAAAATTGCTTGGCAGTGCATTGTGAGTACTGTGGCACCACCACCTTCCTTGACACAAGAGTGGCCGCGCTTTCCGATGCTGGCCGTCAGTTGTCACCCCCTTGAACGGTATCTTATGATTTGGGGATGTAGGTTACTGTGGTCTCGTTGGTGGCTTGGCCTTCCTCGACGTCCTTCGCTCGGCCGCTCTTGCCACAGTTGGGACACGCCACCCTGGCACCGCCTTCAACGGCTCCACATTTGTGACCACAGCCAGGACAGATAACGGATTTGCTTACCCGACCGAATCCTGCCCAACTTCCGATAATCGCCAAACTGTTTAACTCAGGGAACTCTTGCCGCCGACTGCTGGACATCCGCGCGGGAACCGGCGGTACTTCCGGCGCTCCTTGCCTCTGGCCGCCCGAGTGGCCCGGCCTCCGTGCAGCGCTTGGCCAAGGCACGCAGGAGCTGTTCCACCACAGCGCCGATCAGCATGGGGTCGCCTCCGCGGCGATCACTTCCACTGGCACTAGGCTTCGGCATGCTGGGGTGTTCATGACAGTGCGGTATCGCGCCGGTTCTCCTGACATCATCGTACTGGGGCATGGCGTGTTACCAGGAAGAGAACTATACTACGGACAGACGTTGTCTGATGGACTCCCCACGATACCAGGACAACACGGGGAAACCTAGCTCGGTTGGGGATCTGCGGACCACGTCCTGCCGTCAGGCCACAAGGGCGCGCCCGTTTTCCAAGGAGAGACACCATGCGGCTCACGTTCGGAATCCTCGCCGGCTGGCTGTTGCTGGCTGGCCCAGCCGTCCACGGCGCCCCGGCAGGCGCTTTGGTCGCGGCCGACGCCATCCAACCCCACGTTGCCATCGACGGCGACGGTGCCGTCTACGTCGTCTTCCTGCACAAGGGCGACGTCGCAGTCTCGGTCTCGACCGATATGGGCAAAAGCTTCAGCGCTCCGGTAGTGGCCATGAACGTCCAGGGCCGGGGCCGCGGTGGCCGGCAGCGCGGACCGCGCATCGGGGTGGACGCGAAGAAGAACCTCACCGTCACCTGCCCCGTCACCTTCGATGACGCCGAGTACACCAAGAAATACCAGACGGCCGAGCTTTACCTGGTGACATCACCCGACGGCGGCAAGACCTGGAGCAAGCCGGCGCAGGTCAACGAGGTGGCCAAGAAGGCGCCGGAGGCGCTGCACTGGATGGCCGTGGCGCCCACCGGGGAGGTCCACGTTGCCTGGCTCGACCGACGCGGCCGGGAGGGGCCCGGCCAGGATCTTTACTATGCGAAGGTGGTCAAGGGCAAGGTGGGCCAGAACGTCAAGGTCGCAACGACGGTTTGCGAGTGCTGCGCGCCCGGGTTGGCAGTGGACCGGGACGTCAACCCGTTCATCGCCTGGCGCGAAGGTGGCCAAAAGCCGAGCCGGGAGGTTTTCGCCATTCGCTCCTCGGACAGGGGCGCATCGTTCGGCAAGCCGGTGCAGGTCAACCGGGTGCCCACGAAGGAGGACGGCTGACCGATGTCAGCACCGGCGGTCGCCGTGTCAGCAGACGGAACGATGTTGGTTGTAGCTTGGAAGGACGTTCGCACCGGGGAGCCCAACGTCTACTGGGCCGCCTCCGCGGGACCGAGCTTTTCCAGGGACGCGCTTCTCCACGAGGACACAAGAGGGGAACAGAATTATCCCAGCGTAACGGTCGAGTCGTCCGGCGCGGCGTGGGCGGTGTGGGTGGACAAGCGGCCGGAGCGGCAGCGCGTCTGGGCGCGCCCATCGACCGAGAATGCCAGGGGCCAGGAAGTCAGCGAGCAAGCCGACGGCGCGGTGGATTATCCCGTCGTGGCCGCTGGCGGCGGCTTGGTCGGGGTCGTGTACGAGGCAAAGAAGGAGGGCAAGAATGTCGTGATGTTCCGGTTGCTGAAATCGTCAGCCTCGGAAGGGCGGTAATGCCCCATTACGTTTAACACCGCGAAGCAAAAAGGCCTCTCCCGCAGCTGGGAGAGGCCTTGGTCTTTTTCCAGGATCCTGGTCGCGGACCATTCGATAAAAGCCAACAAGAGTGCACAAGTCATCACAGGATTCCTTGCCGCACAGCCACGGGACGCTTCGCGTTCGCCGCGAGCGGCCTGTGCGGAAGGAAAAGAAAAAGCCCACCGGAGGT
>JBGQLF010000626.1:0-6517 GCA_041499985.1 Gemmataceae bacterium | reverse complement strand
GCGATGACGACGAGCAACTCGATGAGAGTGAAGCCGGAGCGACGGACGGAGCGGGACATGATTTATTCCTCTAAGAAAGATACGGATCGATTCTGAAGCAAACGGACACTAGGCGTGATCTTCTCTCCGGGTCGCGGGATGACTGCCGACCGGCGGTCTTACGGATCGGCGGGTTTGTTGGGTTGTTGCAGAAGTGCCTCGGTCTCGCGCAGGTAGGACCGGATGCTTGTGTTCTGGGCATACCCCGGCAGCTTCATGGTTTCCCTGAGGCGGGTCATAACGGCTTCCGCTTGCTCTTTCTGCCTAAGTTGATGATGGGCCATGGCCAGAAAGGGGAGTGTGCTCACGTAGCCGTGTTTGGCGCCATCTCTATGGACGGCTCTTCCGGAGATGAGTGCATAAGCCGCCAGAATAGGCCCTTGTCCCAGGGGCGAGATCACTATTCCCACGGTGCTCGCATCTAAGACCGGAAGCAGCCCTTTGGCTCGGGCTGAATAGAGTGTATCGGCCCGCTTCAGCGTCTCCACAGCATCTTGATAATTGCCCCCACGGTACTGGGCCGTGCCGAGGGTGAACAGGAAGTAGTGTTGCATCTCGGGCACATCCATGCGACAGAGCACCTCGGCTTGGCGGAGGGCCCGCTGATACTTGGCCGGTTCCGCGCCTGGCCGGGGGATCACGCGCCAAATCGTTGAAGCGAATTGGCGGTGGTCTTCCCGATAACGTTCCAGCAAGGTCAAGGCTTGTTGCCGGACCGGATCGGGGAGCGTGGGATCCTGGCGGAGCCTCTGGCGCACGTCCTCCTTGATCAACAACTCAGTAGTCAGGCCATTCACCAAGAGGGCCGCCTCGGACTGCAAGAGGGCCGCCTCGGACTGCAAGCGAGCCACCTTGCGTTGCTGGCGTAGCTCCGGCGTCAACGGGATCGTTTCCCACACGCGCACGCTGCGATCCTCGCCGGAGGCGGCCAGGCGCTGGCCGTCCGGACTGAAGGCAACGCTCCAGACCTCGTTCGTGTGTCCACGCAACGTGAGGGCTTCCTGGCCGGTGGCCGCGTCCCAAATCTTCACGGCGCGGTCGTAACCGGCCGTGGCGATGCGCTGGCCGTCGGCGCTGAACGCCACACCACTGACCGGGCCGACGTGCCCCCGCAAAGTGAGGATTACTTGGCCGGTCATCGCGTCCCAGACCTTCCCCGTTCCATCATCGCTGGCCGTGGCCACGTACAGGCCGTCGGGGCTGAACACCGCCTCGTACACGCTATAGGGGTGTCCGTGAAGCGTGAGGAGCTCCCGGCCGGTCGTCACATCCCAGATCCGCGCCGTCTTGTCATTGCTGGCAGTCGCCAGGCGTAGGCCATCAGGACTGAAGGCCACACTGTGGACTCTGTTCGTATGCCCTGTGAGGGTGCGTAATTCCTGACCGGTCGTGATATTCCAGATCCGCGCCGTCTTGTCCCAGCTCCCCGACGCCAGCCGCTGGCCATCGGGACTGAAGACCACCGTTGTAACATAGTTCCGGTGCCCGGGGAGGGTCTGGATCTCATGGCCGGTGACCGCGTCCCACACTTTCAAGCTTCCTGTGCCCGCGGCGGTGGCGAGGTACAGGCCGTCCGGGCTGAACCGTGCTCCGTGATTCCTAGGCAGGGTGAGGATCTTTTGGCCGCTCGTCGTGTCCCATACGTTCACGTCGCCACCCCCACTCGAGGCGAGGTGCTTACCATCGTGGCTGAAGGCAACTTGTCTGACCGAGCCGGTGTGGCCACGCAGGGTGAGATGCTCTTGGACCGTCGTGGCGTCCCACACCTTGATGGTTCCATCGGGACTGGCCGAAATCAGACGCTCGCCGCCGGGATGGAAAACCAGTCCATGAACCGCACCGGTGTGTCCCCGGAGGGCAAACAACTCCAGGCCGGTTGTCGCGTCCCAGATCTTCACGCTTCCATCGTCACTGGCCGAGGCGAGACGACCATCCGGGCTGAACACCACGCGCCAGACGGAGTCGGTGTGCCCGCGCAGGGTGTGCCGCTCCTGGCCCGTCGCCGCGTCCCAGATGCGAACGGTTTGATCATGGCTGGCCGAGGCGAGCCATTGGCCATCGGGACTAAACGCCACGCTCTGCACTCCAGCCGTGTGCCCCCGGGGACTGAGGATGGGCTGACCGGACGTTAGATCCCAGACCTTGATCTCGCCGGGCTCCCTTTGCGCTGCAGCCCGGGTTGAAGGGAAGCCAGCCGAGGCGAGGTGTTTACCATCGGGGCTGAAGGCGACTTGAATGACCCAGCCGATGTGGCCATGCAAGCTCCAGCGTTTCTTGCCCGTGGCAGTTTCCCAGACCTGCACTTCCGCTTCGCCCGCCCTCGCGTAGCCGCCGTTCACAACAGCAAGGTACTGGCTATCCGGGCTGAACGCCAGGCTCTGTGCACACGGGGTAGGCCCGGGAAGAGTGCGCAGCGGCTGGTAGGTGGTGGCGTCCCAGATTATCACTTCACTGGGCTGGACCTTAAGTAGGTTACCGGATGCATCGATAAGTGGTTCAAGGGAGTTCCCCGAGGCTAAGAGCTTTCCATCCGAGCTGAAGGCCAACCCGCCGACTGGGAGAGTGGACCCAGAGAAGGTGCCGATCTCCTGGCCCGTCATCGGGTCCCAGATCTTCACGGTCTTGTCCGGCCCCGCAGAGGCGAGCCGTTTGCCATCCGGGCTAATCGCCAGGTCCGAGAAAGCGGTTCCCGAGCGCGTATGACCTGTGGAGAAGGTGAGCAGTTCGCTGTGGCAGAGCCGCTGGAGGTACTGCCATTCCCAGCCGCGCAGTGCCGTGGGACAATCCTCCAGCAATTGCCGGGTCCGGCCTACGTTGTTAGCCCACCACTCGCGCTCGGCCAGGACAATGCGATTGAAGTAGAGCGCGGTCTCCGCGCGCTGCTTCTGTTTCTCTTCGGCCTGGCGCGCCTGATCAGCCAGCTGGCGCGCCTCGGCTTCGGCCTGGAGTGCGGTCTCGGTCCGGTCGTTGGCCTGGCGCAACTGCCAGTGGTACAGGCCACCGACCACCACCGCGACCAGCGCCAACGCCGCCACGCCGCTGACCGCGACCAGCGCCGCCACGGCTGGCCGGCGCTTGGCCCACAGCACCAACCGCTGCCACGGGCTCACCCGCCGCGCCCGGATCGGCTCGCCGGCTACGAAGCGCTTTAGATCATCCGCCAGTTCGTCCGCCGTCTGATAGCGCCGCTCCGGATCGCGCTCCAGCGCCTTGAGCACAATCGTCTCCAGGTCGCGCGGCACCTCCGGCTCGATCTGCCGCGGCCGCGCCGGCTCGGCGTGCATCACCTGCGCGATCAGCTTGTTGCGGTCCGTCTCGTCAAATGCCGACCGCAGCGTCAGCAGTTCGTACAGGGTCAAGCCCAGGGCGTACAGGTCGCTGCGGGCATCCGCCTTGCCCTCGAAGCGCTCGGGGGCCAGGTAGCGCACCGTGCCGACGATGTCGCCGCTGTGCGTCAGGTCCTCGCTGCCGGCTACCTTGGCCAGGCCGAAGTCAGTTATCCAGACCGTGCCGTGCGTATCGAGCAGCAAATTGGACGGCTTGATATCGCGGTGCAACACGCCCTGGCTATGGGCATAGGCCAGAGCCTCGGCCACCTGGATGCCGACGCGGGCGACGCTCTGCCAGTAGGGGCGGCCCGATTCCGATAGGGTGGAACCCGCGGACTGGCCCGGCAGATGGACCGCGGAGTCGCTTGTCACCCCCGAACTCTCCCGAGGGAGCCGCGCGGAGATCTCGGCCTCGTTCCCTTCCAGAGAGGGGAGGGGAGTCAGAGCGGAAGGAGCGGGCGGCACCGGTTCGGACGGACCGGCCTCAAAGTGACCGGTCAACAGCCCGTGCGCCACGACGGCAACCGACACCGCCTGGCCCCGACCACTGGGCGTGGCTCCGCGGTCCTTCTCTCCAGGACTCTGCTTGGCCTGCCGGAGCCGATTCACTTCGGCCAGGACCTCGTCCAGGCCCAGGCCCTGGATGAACTGCATGACGTAGTAGTGCAAACCGGCGTCCTCACCCACGCCATAGACCGGCACAATGTTGGTGTGATGCAGCCGGGCCGCCGCCTTGGCCTCACGCTGAAAGCGCTGCACGTGCCGGGAGTCGAGCAGGGCCTGGCTGGGCAAGACCTTCAGGGCCACATGGCGGCCCAGCGATTCCTGCTCGGCCTCGTAGACGATGCCCATGCCGCCGCGGCCGACCTCGCGCAAGATACGGTAATCGCCCAGCCGTTCGAGGCGCTGATCTTCGAGGACGCCAAGGTCCCCGCTGCCGGCCCCGGTCGTTTCGCCCGTCGCGGGCCGGATCCCCTCCATCAGGATCAGGGCCGGGAACACCTTGCGGATGCGCTCGGCCCATTGCGGATACTTGTCGGTGTACTCCGTCAGAGCAGGCCGTTCGCCCCGGCGATAGCGCTCGAGGAATTCGTCGGCCAGGCGCTCGACGGGATCGCGTTCAGAGCTGGAACTGTTCATGCAAGTACCCTTGTGCTGGTTCGCGTTCCCGCGGGCCCAACCGACCTTTCCCGGCGTGGCTGCTTGGGGGTAGAATAACGCCCACCGCCCAACGGATCGCGCTCGCCCGAGGAGGAAGACGATGAACCGCGCGGCCCCGGCCGTTTTACCCGGCACGCTCGAGGACCCACGCTATCCCGATTCGGACGGACGCTTCATGGGTGATACCGATCATCATAACGTTGCCATCATCTGGTTGCGCGAAGGCTTGCAGGATCACTTCGCGGATCGGGACGACGTCTACGTGGCCTCCAACCTCGTTTGGTATTTCGAAGAGGGCGACCCGAGCAGCCGGCGCGACCCCGACGGCTTGGTCGCCAAGAAAGTCGGCAAGCACTACCGGCGCTCGTTCCGCAGCTGGGAAGAGAAGGCTATCCCCTGCACGCTCTTCGAGATCGCCTCGAAAAAGACCTGGCGCAACGATCTGGGGGAAAAGCGCCAGCTGTACGCGCGGCTGGGAGTAAAGGAATACTTCGTGTTCGATCCCGAGGGCTGCTACCTGGACCCGGTACTGCAAGGCTTCCGGCTGATCAAAGGCCAATCGGTGCCGATGAAGCCGGCGGCCGACGGTAGCCTGACGAGCAAGGAACTGGGGCTGCGGCTGGTTCCCGAGGGGGTCATGCTGCGCCTGGTCGATATCGCCACCGGCAAGCCGATCCTCACCCGCCTGGAACGGGCCGACGCCTTGGCGGCGGAGGTGGAACGGCTGCGTGCCCAGCTGCGGCAACAGGAAGCTGCCGAAGACTGACGGAGCCGTTCGCCGCGGCGGTAACGCTCGAGGAATTCGTCGGCCAGGCGCTCGACTGGGTCGCGTTCGGAGCTAGATGCGGACAAGGAGCGTCCTCCTTTGCTGTGGCTGTGCCCGGCGTCGGCAAGGCGGCTGTCAGGGCGACCGCGCGGGCGGTTGGTTCTTGCGCCCGGCAGCGCCGCTTTCCACGGGCGGGCTGGGGATCCGGTTCCGGAGCGCCGGGCGTTCTGGATACCCGTTTACGGCAGTGCGACCACTTCGCCCCCGTTGCGGGTCGCCAACGCGGGCAGAAGGTTATCGGCGCTGTAGTTCAAGAAGTGTACCGAGGCGTCGGCAAACAGGAAGTTGGCGCCGCCGCTGTGCAGGCTCCAGAAGTGGAACTGGTCGCACTGGTTGTAAAGGCTGCCGGGACGGAAGGTGTACGGGCCACTCAGGCAGTTGTACGGCGCCCGCAAGTAGTCAGGGATCACACAGCGCTCGCGAACGCCCATCACCACATCGCTCGAACCATCCCCGTTCTGCCCGCCGCCGGCAAACCACCAGCCCCAGATCAGGTCGGCACTGGGCGGACGCTCGCCGACCAGGAGCGTGTTGCTGGTCCCATCCGTGATGTCCGCCAGGCGAAGTACGCGGTTGGGCAGGAGGATGCCATCGAAGCTGCTGAAATCCCTCCCGGAGATGCCCAGGTAGGTCGTGAAGGCTACGGTGACCTTGACGTTGGGAGTGGTCGTGTTGATCGAGACTTCACTGACCAGCGCCGTGCGGCTGTCGGCCGGGCATTGCCAGACTTTGGCCGGAGTTCCCAGGGCCGGATTGGTCTTCCCTTGCCGGTCGCCCCAGGGCCACCAGCGGATAGGGTCGGGTTTGGTGCCCTCGCCCGAGCGAGCCCAGTCATCGGCCTGGCGGTAGAGGTTGTCCTGTTCATAGTAGGGCATGATCCGGGCCATCCAGCTCCAGTAAGGCTGATAGCCGGGATAGCGATAACTAGACCCGGCATAGGAAAGGGGTCGCTCACGGCTATCGAGTGCAGGCGGGAAGGCACTGTGGACGTTGTGGTAGGTATGCAGGGCCAGTCCCATCTGGTGCAGGTTGTTCGCACACTGGGTGCGGTTGGCGGCGTCACGGACTTTCTGGACCGCCGGCAGCAGCAGGCCGATCAGGACGGCGATGATAGCGATGACGACGAGCAACTCGATGAGAGTGAAGCCGGAGCGACGGACGG
>JBGQLF010000625.1:0-6527 GCA_041499985.1 Gemmataceae bacterium | reverse complement strand
GGCAGCGGCACGTGAAGAGGCCCGGCAGCGCTTTGGTCTGGAGCGGGTGCTGTTGAAACAGATCGGAGCACCGGAGGCTTTCGCGCATTTGGGAAGCGCCCTCGACTCTGGAAACGCCCTGAGACCAAATGGAGAGACCGCTCCACATGGGGAGGAGGCGGAGGTCTATTTTGCCCGTGAATTGCCGACCTATGAGCGGCACCGGGCGGAGTTGGAGCACCGCTGCCTGGGTCAATTCGCCTTGATCTATGGTGACCAGATCGTCGGTGTCTTTCGAGAGTGGGCCGAAGCCAGCGAACAAGGCTGTCGTCGTTTCGGCCTGGAACGCTACTTGATTCAAGAAATCGGTGATCCCATCTGGGAAATCACGTCGTTTGAAGTTGTCGATGAGCCCGAGGAGGATGAACCTTACGGATGATCACGATCCGCGATCGCATCAGCTTCTGGAGCTGGCTGTGTTCGTAAGCGCACTCAAGCAACCCGATACTTCGCCACGACCTGCTCATCCAATTCCACTCCAAGTCCCGGCTCCTCCGGCACGGCGATCTCTCCGTCTACAACCGGATAGCGCTGCCGTGTCAACGTCTGCCGTAAGGCGCCCTGCTCGACACAGTACTCGAAATAATGGCAATTGGGCAGCGCCGCCACGAAGTGCAGCGACGCTGCGATGTTGATCCCTGTCTTGTACGAATGGTTGACACACAAGCGGTGCCGCTCAGCCGAATCCCAGCCAATCCGTTTGGACCGGGCCAGGCCGCCGACGCGAGTCACGTCCACTTGCACGACGTCGATGCCGCCGACGTCCATCATCTGTTGGAATTCCTTGATGTCGCAGATCTCTTCCCCCGCGGCGATGCGCATCGGACTTTGGGCGCTGAGGCGGGCATAGCCTTGCAGGTTGTCCGGATGCAGTGGTTCCTCCAGCCAGGTCAAGTTGAACGGCTCGAATTGCCGCGCGCGCCGAATGGCGGTGGCCGTGTCCCAACACAGGCCGGCATCGACCATCAGCTCGGTGTCCTTGCCGATTCCCTGGCGTGCCGCCCGGACATGGGCAAGGTCGCTCTCTTCGTTCAGCCCCATCGGACCCCAGCCGAACTTAACGGCCCGGAAACCCTGCTGCACCAACTCACGGCCAATCCGCTCCGTCTCGGCAGGGGTATCGCCGAAGAGGATGGAAGCGTAGGCCCGGAACTTCTTGCGAAAGCCGCCGCCGAGGAGCTGATAGACCGGCCGTTCCGTGGCCTTGCCGACGATGTCCCACAGGGCGATCTCGATGCCGCTCATCGCCTGGATGACGGCTCCGTGCCGGCCATAGAAGATCGAGCCTTCGTACATGCGATGGATGAGGTGGTCGATCTCGAACGGATCCTGCCCCAGCACGCACTCGGCCAAGCCCCGGCAGATCTTGTGCGACAGGGGCGCTTCGATAATGGCCTTGGCTACGAGCGCCGCGGAATCAACCTCGCCGATACCGAGGATGCCGGCGTCGGTGTGCACCTTGACGACGAGCGTCTCCTGGCTGCCATCGCAACGTTCGTTGACGTCGGGCAGGCGGAGGTGGATCGGTTCGACGCGGGTGATTTTCATGGCGCTGAACTCTCCGGCAAGCAAGGCGGCTTGGCAGCAGGTTCCACCAGCCGCTTCAGGTGCTGGAAAAATCCTTCCCTCCAAAGACCGGAGACCACCTCTTGAATCGCCTGGGTGGTGACCTTGGGGAGGATGACCAGTCCAGGTTCAGCGTAGTACGCCCGACCTGTTTTGGCATCGTCGTCCAAAGTCTGCTGGAGCCGTATCGGGTCGGTGAAGTACAGCCTGTAACACGAGCCATCCTCCAAGGTGACGACAACGTCACTCAAGTAGCCCTTGAAGGGCGTCTCGAACTCAACCCGAGCATCATACCAGTCAGGAAACGAAATGGTATAAGGTTCCAAATTGGTGGTCATAGCAGCTCCAGACACACGGTTCGACTAGAAAGGAAGCAGAACAACCTGATTCAAGGCATCCTCGTATTCTGCGGGGGTCATCGGCCAGGCTGGAACGATTTCGAAATGATGTGGGTCTCGTCCGCGTTGCACAATGTTTAGGTCATTGGGAACGGCAGTGATTTGATACACTCCTCCGAATCGGTCCAGGTTATCGGGACGATCAAACACGGAAACGCCATGGGTGGTTTGCAACAGCCCCGTTGCCGAATCAATCTTCACCTCATAGGGTTTGGGCTTGAGGCTGTTCCCACCCCGATAAAACACAGATGCTGGCATGGCACCTTATCCGCCACAAGCCCGCTCCCGGATGCCCAGATCACGCATCAGCGCGACCAGGGAGGTCTTCCGGAACTGTGCTAATTCGACCAGCGCTTGCAGACGATTCCCTTCGAGTTTTTCCATCTGATCAGTCAAGCGTAAGAATTCGGTGTGTTCCTCCGGTGTCAGCGTCTCGGCGCGGCGTTTGGCGAGCAGATTATCGTATCGTTGCCGCAGCACCTCCGACAGGCCCTGGTTGATGCGTTGCAAGAGTTTCGTCTCAACGTGAGTGGTCGGCATTTTCCATCCCTTTATCGCTCCGATTCCCTTACCCTCGCTGCAACTCCCGCCGGTTGCCTTCCAGCGCCTGGATCTGGTTGAGCAAATCGGCTACCAAATCGCGCTGCTGCTGCACCACGTCGGCCGGCGCTCGGCCGACAAAGTTGGCGTTCTCCAGCTTGGCCTGCGCCCCTTGGAGGTGCTTTCGTTTTTCCGCCAACTGCTTCTCCACTCGCGTGATCTCAGCCTCGACGTCGATCAGGCCAGCCAACGACACATAGACCTCGAACTCCGGATGCACCTGGCTCGCCGACTGCGCCGGTTTGCGCACCTGCGGGCCGCATTCCAGCCGGCCCACCGTGGCCAGCATGGTAATGAACGGCGCCAGCAGGCTGAAATCATGCGCCACCGCCTCGTCGCAACGGACGCAGACATCGAGACTGGTCTTGGCGTCCACCGTATAGCGGTTGCGCACTTCGCGCACCATCCGTACTAGCTCCTGCATCCGGGCGATGCGGTGTTCCATCGCTGGATCGAGCCACGATGCGGGAAGCTCCGGCCACGGCGCGATCACGATGCTCTCCGCCGCTGGTTCCGGCACCGGTAGGCCACGCTCGAACGCGGCGTCGGCCAACGCCTGCCACAGCGTCTCGGCCACGAATGGCATGAGCGGATGCACCAGCCGCAAGATGGCATCGAGCACGCCGACCAGCACGCGTTGCGCCAGGGGTCGATAGGCGGAATCACGCAAGCGTCCCTTGCTCATCTCGACGTACCAGTCGCAGAACTCTGACCAGGTGAAGTCGTAGATGGTCCGGGCTACCTCACTAAAATGATAGCCTTCGAGCTGCTCGGTCACCGCTGCCGTCGTCGTTGCCAACCGGCTCAGGATCCAGCGGTCTTCGATCGGCAGCTCCTCTAGGCGGAGTGCACCGGGTGTATACCCCTCCAAGTTCAACAGCAGGAAACGGGCCGCGTTCCACAACTTGTTGGCAAAGTTGCGGCCGATTTCAAACTTGTCGGAAGCCTGCTTGGCGGTCGGTAGCTCCGGATCCTCCGCCGGCCAGGGACCGCCAGGCCGGAATGGTTTCTTGCAGTTGGGACACGTCACTTTGCGCGTCCGCATATACATATGTTCGAGCTTGACCGGCACCAGCGTGGCGCAATCCGGGCAGACATTTGCTACCGGCATCCGGCTATCCTGTGTCTCCGTCGCCACGTAGACCATCTGGAAACGCAGGGCGTCGGTGCCATAGCGGGCGATGATATCGAGCGGATCGATACCGTTGCCCTTGCTCTTGCTCATCGTCTCGCCGAAGCCGTCGAGAATCTTCGGATGGATGTACACATTGCGGAAGGGCACCTCGCCAAGGTTGTACAGCCCCGTGATCACCATGCGCGCCACCCAGAGGGTGATGATGTCGCGGCTCGTGACCAGCACGTTCGTGGGATAATAGGAGCGCAGCTCCGGCGTCTGCTCGGGCCAACCGAACGTGGAGTGTGGCCAGAGGGCGGAGCTGAACCAGGTGTCGAGTACATCGGCATCCTGCGTCAGGAGATAAGTCGGCCCCAGGGCATCGGCCGGCAGGTCGTCGAGGGCGCAAATGAGCCATTGTCCGTTCTCTTCGTCGAGGCGCCAGGTCACATCCGCGCGCCCGCCGAAGGCTCTCTGGAGCTGCGCCTCAGGGCAGCGCGCATACCAGATCGGAATCCGGTGACCCCACCATAGCTGCCGGCTGATACACCAGTCGCGCTTCTCACCCAGCCAGTCGAGGTACGTCTTGGCGTAACGCGCCGGGAAGAATTGCACCCGGCCATCCGTGACCGCGTCCATCGCCCGCTGTGCCAGGTCCGTCATCTTCACGAACCATTGATCCGACAGGTACGGCTCGATCGGCGTCTTGCTGCGATCGCTGTGGGCGAGGTCGATGTCGCGGTCTTCCCGGCCATCGAACAGACCGAGCTGAGTCATGTCCTCCGTCACCCGTTCACGGGCCACGAGGCGATCCAGCCCGGCGTAGGAGCCGCCGTTGCTGTTGAGCGTCCCATCCGGGTTCAGGATGTTGATCAGAGGCAAATGGTGCCGCAAGCCGCAGCGGTAGTCATTCGGGTCGTGCGCCGGCGTCACCTTGACGGCGCCCGTGCCGAGCGTCGGATCGACCAGCTCCGCATCGGCGATGATGGGGATCGTGCGGTTGACCAGCGGCACAGTCACGCTCTTGCCGATCAGGTGGCGATAACGCGCGTCTTCCGGGTGCACTGCCACGGCCGTATCGCCGAGCATCGTCTCCGGCCGTGTCGTGGAAAAGCGAATGAACTCGTCACTACCCTGCACCGGATAGCGAAAGGTCCAAAAGCCGCCTTTGACCGCTTCGTGGAAGATTTCGTCATCGGCGACGGCCGTCTGCAAATGCGTATCCCAGTTCACCAGCCGTTTGCCGCGGAAGATCAGGCCATCGCGGAAGAAGTTGAAAAACGTCTGCCGAACCGCCCGGGCACAAATCGGGTCGAACGTGAAGCGCGTGCGCGCCCAGTCACAGCTACAGCCCAACTGCCGCAGTTGCTGCAAGATGCGCGCCTCGTACTGATCCTTCCATTGCCAGATACGGCGGACGAGTTCCTCACGGCCAAGATCATGGCGGGTCTTGCGTTCTTCCTGAAGCAGGCGGCGTTCGACCACCGCTTGCGTGGCGATGCCAGCGTGATCGGTGCCGGGCATCCATAACGTGTTGTAGCCCTGCATACGCCGCCAGCGGATGAGCACGTCCTGGAGGGTGTTGTTCAGCGCATGCCCCATGTGCAAGGCGCCGGTCACGTTCGGCGGCGGAATGACGATGCAGAACGACTGCCGTGTGGGGTCCAGCCGGCTGTGAAAGTAGCCGTGCTCCTCCCAGAATTGCAGCCAACGCTGCTGCACCGCATGCGGATCGTATTGCTTGGAAAGTTCTGGCGCCATAAATCAATCCATTTCTAATCCACGAAGGACACGAAGGAGCACCAAGAAGGAAGGACGGGGGCATTCTATTCGTGTGCCTCCGTGTTCGGCGTGGAGGCTTTCTCTTCATCCTTAAGCAGCTTGTATTCCACGGCGTCCACCAGCGCCAGCCAGCTGGCCTCGATGATATTCGCGCTGACGCCAACGGTGCCCCAGACCGCTTCGCCGTCGCGCCATTCGATAACGACGCGCACCTTGGCCGCCGTCTCGGCCCGAGCATTCACGACGCGCACCTTATAATCGACCAGGTGCATCTCTGCCAAGCGCGGATAGAGCGGTTGCAGAGCCTTGCGCAAGGCGCCATCGAGCGCATTGACCGGACCGTCGCCTTCACTGGCAGTATGCATGACCTGCGCGCCAACGCGCACCTTCACGGTCGCCTCGGTAATCGGCTGGTCCGCCCCCGTCGTTTCGACATTGACGCGGTAGGCCAGGCGTTCAAACTTTGGCTGATAGACGCCGACCGCTTTCTTGACCAGCAAGTCAAACGACGCCTCCGCCGCCTCGAACTCGTAGCCCTCGTGCTCCAGGTCCTGTACCTGCGTGAGGATCTTGGCCATCAAGGCACGATCGTGCGACAAGGCATACTGCCGGGTCTTGGTCAGGATGGTCGCCTGGCCGGACAGCTCACTGACCAGGATGCGGCGCTCGTTGCCCACCGCCAGCGGATCGATGTGCTCATAGCTGGCCGTGTTGCGCGCGATCGCATGCGTATGCATGCCGCCCTTGTGGGCGAAGGCGCTGGCGCCGACGAACGGCTGCGAGGAGCGGAAATTCATGTTGGCGACTTCGTACACATAACGGGACACTTCCGTCAAGTGAGCCAGGCTGCCGGGACGGAGGACGTCATAGTCGCGCTTCAGGGCCAGGTTAGCGAGGACGCTGACCAGGTCCACGTTGCCGCAACGTTCGCCGACGCCGTTCATGGTGCCTTGCACCTGGGTAGCGCCGTGCGCCACCGCCGCGAGCGTGTTGGCCACGGCGACATCACAATCGTTATGGCAATGGAT
>JBGQLF010000624.1:0-6531 GCA_041499985.1 Gemmataceae bacterium | reverse complement strand
TGCCCGCGCAGGGTGCGGAGCGGTTCGGCTCTTCTGGGGATAAGTGCAGAAGCCGCCAGAACAGGGCCTTGTCCCAGGGGCGAGCTCATGAATCCCACGGTACTCGTACCTAGAACTGGAACAGGCTGGCCAGTCTTGGTTGCATCCCAAATCTTGATGGTGTGCTCCTCGCCCCCCGTGACCAGGTACCGGCTGTCCGGAGTAAACGCCACACGCTCGCCGAAGCCGCTGATGCGCACGGGGAGGGTCCGTTCGGGCTCTTGCCCCTGCGCTGCTCTTCCGGAGACAAGTGCAGAAGCCGCCAGAAAAGGTCCTTGTCCCAGGGGCGCGCCCATCAATCCCGCGGTACTCGTACCTAGAACCAGAAGAGCCTGCTCCAGGCGCATGGCGTCCCAAACCCACAGCTTGACCGTCCCGTCGCTGCTCGCCGAGGCGAGACGCCGGCCATCGGGGCTGAAGGTGAGACACCAGATGTCCTCGGCATGACGGCCGAGAATGCCCCTTTCCTGGCCGGTCCGCGCGTCCCAGACGCTTAGGGTATGATCCGCCCCCTCCTTGAGGAGGTATTGGCCGTCGGGGCTGAACGTGACACAGTAGGGGCGGCCAGCGGGGTCCTTGCGGACTTCCTGGCCGGTCGTTGCGTCCCAGACCGCCACGGTGGCGTCGAAAGCGCCCAGCTGGCGGAAGCTCGAGGCGAGGTACTTACCGTCCGGCGGGCGGAACGCCACGCGAAAAACAAAGCCGGGATAGCTCAACCTGTGGAGGAGTGCACCGCTGATCGCGTCCCAGATCCGCACGGTCTTGTCCCAGCTGCCGGAGGCCAGGCGCTGGCCGTCCGGGCTGAAAGCCACGCTCCAGACTTCGTCGTCATGTCTTAACGTCAGCAATTCCAGCCCTTCGTTCCCCTTTAAGGGAGTGGCATCCCAGATCCGGATGGTCGCATCCATACTGGTGGCCGAGGCGAGGCGCTGGCCGTCGGGGTTGAACGTCACACACTTGCACCCGGAGGTGTGGCCGCGGAGGTTCAGGACCTCCTGACCGGTACGCGGGTCCCAGAGCTTGACGATCTTATCTTCGCCGCTGGAGGCCAGGCGCCGGCCGTCGCGACTAAACGCCAAGCCGAGGACCAGCCCCGTGTGCCCGCGCAACGTGCCCAGCAGCTCGCCGGTCGCTACGTCCCAGAGCTTCACGAGGCGGTCGTAACTCGCTGTCGCTACGTACCGACCGTCCGGGCGGAATGCCACGGCGCTGATCGGGAGGGCATGGGCGGCAACGGTGCGTAGGAGCTGGCCCGTCTGGGCGTCCCAAATCATCAGGTCTCCCCCGCCACTCGCCGAAGCCAGGAGCCGACCGTCGGGACTGAAGGCCACACTGCTCGCCCACCGCTTGTGTCCGGGAAGGTCAAAGACCTTCTTCCCGTCGGCCGCATCCCAAATGATCAGGTTCTCGTCCCCGCCGCCAGCGGCTAGGTGCCGGCCATCGGGGCTGAACGCCACGCTATAGGCCATTCCCGTGAAGGCCCCGTGATGTCCGCCGCGGCTGAACACCTCTTGGCGCGTCGTCAAGTCCCAGACCTTGACGGTTCGGTCCGCGCTCGCGGAGGCGAGGTGCTGGCCGTCGGGGTGGAACGCCACGCTGAACACATAGTCCTTATGACCAGTAAGGGTCAGGAGTTGCTCGCCGGTCTCCACGTCGACCAGTCCCACCGTCCCGTCGCCGTTGGCCGAGGCGAGGCGCCGGCCATCGGGGCTGAACGCCACGCTGTAGACCCCCTTCTCTGGGCCCCGCAGCGTAACCGGCTCGACCTGGCAAAGCCGCTTGAGGTAGTACCATTCCCATTGCCGCAGGCCGGCCGGACACTCGTCGAGCAATTCTTGGGCCCGGCCCAGGTTGTCCGCCGACAATTCCCGATGGGCCAGGGCGATGTGGTTGAAGTACAGGTTGGTTTCCAGCTCCTGGCGTTTGCTTTCCAGCTCCTGGCGTTTGCTTTCTAGCTCTTGGCGTGCCGTTTCGGCTTGCCAATAGTTCCAGGTGACCCCCGCGAAGCCGGCCCAAAAGAGCAGCAGCACCGCCGCTGTCAGGCTCGCCAGCACCGGGTTGCGCCGGCACCAGCGCCACAGCCGCTCCGCCTGGGTCACGGGGCGCGCCCGGATCGGCCGGTCTTCCACGAAACGCTGCAAATCGGCCGCCAACTCGGCCGCCGTTTGGTACCGGTGTCCCAGATCCCGGGCCATTGCTTTGAGCACAATGGTCTCCAGGTCGCGCGGGATCTCCGGGTGGAGCTGGCGCGGCGGCATCGGATCCTCATGCATCACCTGGCGGATGAGCTTATTGCGGTCGGTCGCCAGGAACGCCGGCTGGTGCACCAGGAACTCGTAGAGGGTTAGCCCCAGACTGTAAATATCGCTGCGGGCATCGGCCCGGCCGTCGAACCGCTCCGGCGCCATGTAACGGATGGTGCCGACGATGTCGCCGGTGTGGGTCAGGTCACCCCCATCGGTGGCCGCCTTGGCCAGACCGAAGTCGGTCACCCACACCGTACCGTGCAGATCCAGCAGCAGGTTGGACGGCTTGATGTCGCGGTGCAGGATCCCCTGGCCGTGGGCATAGGCCAGCGCCTCGGCCACCTGAATACCAATGCGGGCCAGACTCTGCCAGTAGGGCCGGCCCGATTCCGACAGGCTCGACGTGCCCGACGACCCCGGCAAGACGACCGAGGACGAAGCCGGCGGCGGGGTCTCGTGGCCCGGTTCTGTCCCTGCCGCCGGCGCGCCGGCTGCCACCGGAGTGTCCGCTTCGTCCGGCGACGCGTCGAGGCTGACGCCAGCGGCCGTGAAATGGCCGGTCAGCAGGGCCTGGGCAACCGCGCTGGCCGACGGACCGTTGCCGCCAGCGCCGCCGCGAGAAGCGCTCGGGGCCAAGGTTGCCAGCGAACTCTTGGCCTGCCGCAGTCGGTTCAGCTCGACCAAGACCGCGTCGAGTCCCAGGCCCTGAATGAACTGCATGACATAGTAGTGCGTGCCCTCGTGGCTGCCGACGCCGAAGACCGGCACGATATTCGTGTGGTGCAGCCGGGCCGCCGAGCGCGCCTCCCGCTCGAAGCGGCGCAGCTTGTCGGCGTCGCGGAGGGCGTGCGGCGGCAGGACCTTCAAGGCGACGCGGCGGCCCAGCGCTTCTTGCTCGGCTTCGTAGACCACCCCCATACCGCCCTGGCCGATCTCGCGGATGATGCGGAAGTCGCCGATCCGTTCCAGTGGCGCCGCGGAACCGGCCGAAGGGGATGCCTCCGCCGCGCGCTGTTCGTGCTTGATCTGCTCCATATCAACCATGGCGGGAAACAATTCGCGAATCTGGTCGGCCAGGTCGGGATAGCGGTCGAGGTACTCCTGTAACGACGGGTATTCCCCGCGCCGGCAGCGGCCGGCGAACTCGTCGGCCAGTTGATCGAGCAACGCGTACTTGCCGGAACTAGAGGCGGCCATGAGTGACTCCCAGAAAATGATTTCAGTCCACGAAACTCCTCGGCTGCGGCCGGGACCGGCGGAGTTCCTCATCCGGGAACCGCGTCCGCGGCTGGCCGAGGCGCTGGGGAGCTACCGAGGGCGCTTCTCCTCCAGGCGCGTCAGGTCCCAGACCTTCACGGTTTGATCCTTGCTGGCCGAAACCAGGAACTTACCATCGGGGCTGAACGCCAGACGGCGGACGCCGTTCCGGTGACCGCGCAAGGTGTGGACCGGCACCAGGGTCGTCGCGTCCCACACTTTGACGATGCCATCCCCTTCTCCGGCCGAGACCACCCATCGGCCATCCGGGCTGAAGGCCACCAGCACCATTTCCTCGCTGGAGTATCCCTGAACGGTGTGCGTCGGCCGCCCGGTGGCCGCGTCCCAAAGTGCCAGCTGGCCATCTTTGCTCCCGGTGACGAGGCGCCGGCCGTCGGAGCCGAACGCCACGGTAAGCAGCCCGGCCCCGGACCCGCGGAGGGTGAGCAGCGGCTGGGGCCAGTTCCGATCGCACCAGGACGCGAAGTGCATTTGCCCACCGGCGGCCAAGGGCACATTGGCGGACAGGCCGGCCTGGGACCCGAGTCCCAGCAGCAACAGCCATTGGGGCCACGCCGTGAACACCCCCGGCCCCGGCGTGGCATCCCAGACCTTCACGGTCCCGTCCATGCTCGACGACGCGAGGCGCCGGCCGTCGGGGCGGAACGACACCCCCCAGAAGATCTCGCGGCCATGTCGGCCGAGCGTGCGGACCTCCTGGCCAGTGGTCGCGTCCCAGGCTTGGATGGTGTTCTTGGCGCCCGCGGTGACCAGCCACCGGCCGTCGGGGCTGAACGCCACCACGAAGATGGGCTTGGTGTCGTGGATCTGGAAGGCTTCCTGGTCGGTGGTGGCGTCCCAGACCTTGACGACAAACCCTCCGCCAGGGTTTTGACCCGCCGCGGCCAGACACCGGCTATCCGGGCTGAAGGCCACGCAGAAGACGACATTCACGTGGGTGTCTACCGTGCGGCTTTGGCCGATCCTCCGGTCCCAGACCCGCATGGTCCCGCCCTGGTCCCCGGAAGCGATGAGCCGGTCATCGGGGCTGACGGCCACGCACCAGACTTCCTGGGTGTGTCCGCGGAAGGTGAGGCTCTCCTGGCCCTCGTCCCCTTGGAGGGGCGTCGCGTCCCAGAGTCGGATGGTGCTATCCATACTGGTGGAAGCGAGGCGCCGGCCGTCGGGGCTGAACGCCACGCACTGGCAGAAGGCGGTGTGGCCGCGGAGGACGAGGATCTCCTGATAGGTCGCCAGTTCCCAGAGGTGCACGAGCCTGTCGTCGCCGCCGCTCGTCGCCAGGCGCCGGCCGTCGGGACTAAACGCCAACCCGAGAACCAAGCCCGTATGTCCGGAGAGCGTGCGCACCAGTTGGCCGGTCGTCGGGTCCCAGATCGCCACGAGCCGATTGAAGTATCCCACGGCCAGGCGCCGGCCGTCGGGGCTGAACGCTAACGCGCCGACGGGGGAGCTAGATTCTGGGGGATGGAGGGTGCGGAGACGCTGGCCCGTCTGCGCGTCCCAGACCTGCACGGTCCCGACACGATTCCCCGTAGCCAGGAGCTGTCCGTCACTACGGAACGTCACACCGGTCGCCTGGGACGCGTCTCCGGGGAGGGAATGGATCCTCTGGCCGGTCGTCGCGTCCCAGAGGCGCACCTCCCCATCTTCGCTGCCTGCGGCCAGCCACCGGCCGTCCGGGCTGAAGGCCACGCCGTAGGCCGAGCCGTACTCGAAGCCCTCCTGTCCGGGGAGCGTAAGGAGCGCGGTCGCCGTGGTCAGATCCCAGACCTTCACGGTCTGATCCCTGCTCGCCGAGGCGAGACGCCGGCCGTCCGTGGGACTGAAGGCCACGCTGAAGACGAAGTCCTTGTGACCGGGGAGGAGGGCCACTTGGCCGGTCTTCAGGTCCCAAACCTTCACCATCCCGTCCCCGCAGGCGGCGGCGACCTGGGCCCCGTCGGGGCTGAACGCCACGCTGTTAATCTCGGTGTTACCGGGATCTCGGAGCACGACCGGCTCGATCCGCCATAGCCGCTTGAGGTAATGCCATTCCCAGCCGCACAACTCCAGGGGACAAGCGTCGAGCAGGCTCTCGGCTTTGGCAGGAATGGCAATGTTCGCCGTCAGCTCGCGGTGGGCCAGGGCAATGCGATGGAGATAGAGGCTGGCTTCCAGCTCTTTCTTTGCCTTGGCTTCCATGTCGGCCCGGTTTTCCGCTTCGGTCTTGAGCCGTTCCTCCTGCCGGACCAGGCTCTGGGACTGAAAGGCCACCACCGTGGCACTGACGGCCACGGCAACCAGCAACGTGGCCACGGCCGCTATCAGGCTGGCCGGGACCGGGTTGCGCCGGCACCAGCGCCACAGCCGCTCCGCCTGCCCCACTCGCCGTGCCCGGATCGGCCGGTCTTCCACGAAGCGCTGCAAATCGGCCGCCAGCTCGGCCGCCGTCTGGTAGCGGTGCCCCGGATCCCGGGCCATGGCTTTGAGCACAATGGTCTCCAGGTCACGCGGGATCTCCGGGTTGAGCTGGCGCGGCGGCGTCGGATCCTGGTGCATCACCTGGCGGATGAGTTTATTGCGGTCGGTGGCCAGGAACGCCGGCTGGTGCACCAGGAACTCGTAGAGGGTTAGCCCCAGACTGTAAAGGTCACTGCGGGCATCGGCCCGGCCGTCGAAGCGCTCCGGCGCCATGTAGCGGATGGTGCCGACGATGTCGCCCGTGTGCGTCAGGTCGTCCCCATCGCTGGCCGCCTTGGCCAGGCCGAAGTCGGTCACCCACACGGTACCGTGCAGATCCAGCAGTAGGTTGGACGGCTTGATGTCGCGGTGCAGGATCCCCTGGCCGTGGGCGTAGTCGAGTGCCTCGGCCACCTGGATGCCGATGCGGGCCACGCTCTGCCAGTACGGACGGCCCGATTCCGACAGGCTTGACGTGCCCGACGGCCCCGGCAAGACGACCGCGGACGAAGCCGGCGCCGACGGCGGG
>JBGQLF010000623.1:0-6533 GCA_041499985.1 Gemmataceae bacterium | reverse complement strand
GCTATCGCGAGCTGTTGCCGTTGCCCTTCGAGGAAAACCCCGTCACCCTGGGCGAAGGGCTGACGCCGCTCTTGCCCTGCCCGCGCCTGGGCCGGGCGCTCGGTGTGCCGCGCCTGCTGATCAAGGATGAAGCGCAGTTGCCCACGGGCAGCTTCAAGAGTCGGGGCATGACGCTGGCCGTCAGCATGGCCCTGCATTTCGGTCTGCGCCGCCTGGCGATTCCCACGGCCGGCAATGCGGGCGGTGCCCTGGCCGCCTATGGGGCCCGCGCCGGCATGGAAATCTACGTCTTCATGCCCGCGGACACGCCGCAGATCAACCAGATGGAAGCCCATCTGGCCGGGGCCCGCGTGTTTCTCGTCAATGGCCTGATCACCGATTGTGGCCGTCTGGTACGCGAGGGCACGCCGCGCCTGGGCTGGTTCGACACCTCGACGCTGAAAGAACCCTACCGTTTGGAGGGCAAAAAGACGATGGGCCTGGAGCTGGCGGAACAACTGGGCTGGCGCTTGCCCGACGTGATCCTCTATCCCACCGGCGGCGGTACCGGCCTGATCGGTATGTGGAAAGCATTTGCGGAGCTGGGCGAGCTCGGCTGGCTGAAGACGGACAAACGGCCGCGCTTGATCAGCTGTCAAAGTGATGGCTGTGCACCGATCGTACGCGCCTTCGAAGCGGGGCAGCGGTTTGCGGAGCCTTTCCCCAACGCGCACACCGTTGCCAGTGGTCTCCGTGTGCCAGCGGCCGTGGGCGATTTCATGATGCTCGACGCGATTCGTGCCAGCGGGGGTTGTGCCGTGGCCGGGCGGGAGGAGCGCATCCTGGCCTGGATGCGGCGTGTCACCGCGCTGGAGGGGATCGGCATCTGTCCGGAGACGGCGGTCTGCTTCGATTGTCTGGAACAACTCTGTGCCGCCGGGAAGATCCGCGCCGAGGATGAGGTGGTCGTCTTTAATACCGGGGCGGCGCAGAAGTATCCGGAAGCGGTGCCGCTCGATTTGCCGCGGCTCGACAAGGACAAGCCGGTCGACTACGATGCGTTGGCTTCGGGATCGTGACGGGGTGACGACGGCTCAGAGGATTGATCTTCCTCGTCTGGCGCGGACCGTTACAATACGCCCGTCGCCCGTTCCGGGAGAACGAGGATGTCCATCGCCAATAAACCGCGTGCCCTGGTCGCCATCGCGTATGCCGAGGCCGCCGAGGCCTATCTACGCAGTCTTCCCCCGGAGCATTTCATGGAAGCCACAGCCCAGGCCACCCAGCGCAAGATCACCGTGGAAAGCCTTGATCTCGTCCACGGCCGTCGGCCGGACGTACAGGTCTTCAATGAGCTGCTTGTCCAGTATCCCCGAGGCCGCCAGCGCAAGCCGCGGCAAGTTGTGCCGGACAACATGGTGGTTAAGTGGCCGGAACCGATCGTGGCCGACGGCAGCTACGATGTGCCGCTTCAGCCGACCGGCCCGTTCTGGGTACTCGAATACGTCTCCAAGCACAACAAGCGCAAGGATTACGAGGACAGCTTCCAGAAGTACGAGCGCGAGTTGAAAGTCCCCTACTACCTGACGTTTTACCCGGACAATGAGGAGCTGACGCTGTATCGTCACAATAAGCGGAAGTATGTGACGGTCAAGCCGAACGAGCACGGCCGCTATCCAATCCCTGAGTTGGATCTGGAACTGGGGCTTTTGGGCGGCTGGGTGCGCTTCTGGTTCCGCGGTGAGCTGCTGCCGCTGCCGGAGGACCTCCAGCGCGAGCTGGACGAGACACGGCGACAGCTCCAGCAAGAGAAACAGCGCGCCGACAAGGAACAACAGCGCGCCGACAAGGAACAACAGCGCGCTGAGGAAGCGGCCCAGCGCAGCCAAGACTTGCAACAACGGCTCGAACGGGAACACGAGGCCCGCTTGGCGCTGGAACGCGAGTTGGAGGTGCTGCGGGGCCGAATGATATAGTCCCCCGGGCCCATCTCTCCGACTTGCCGCTGCCGGCGCCTGATGCTCCTTCGTTCTCTCCCAGCTGAAGTCCCGATCATTTCGGGACCGCGCGCAGCGTGTAGTGCGCCTCGGCGGGATGAAAATCGCCACCGCGGAGAGCAAGATTCTTCAGCCGCAGCTCGTATACAAAGCCTGGCCGTAGCTCCGCAAGCCGGAGCGTTACCCTCCGGCCATCCGCGGCGACGGCCACCCCAGTCACCTTCTCTGTTCGGCGCTCCAGGTCGGGGCCGCCATAAGCTGGAGTCGATTCTCGGCGGTACGACTGAATCGTGTAACTCTCCGCCCGCTCCGCCAATTCCCGGTCGATCGCCCGGAAGAAGTCGATGAGGAAGCCGTCATGCGTCACCCGTACCTCGGCAATGCCGCACGGCAGCTTGTCGGACTCAACCCGTACGCGAACGATCTCGCCGACGTTATTCCCCGCCCCCCAGCCGCTGTCACGGATGCTGCCGACGTACAGCTCACCCCGTGGCGAGACGGCGCACACCAGGGGCCCCAGAAAGCCACGCTGTGGGTCTGCCGGCGGGATGCTGAGCGGGTAAGCCGCCCCCTGATAGGTATCCCCAACGCGCTGGAGTGTCATGCGAATCAGCCGGCGGGTGTCGTACTCGCAGCCGATGAGATGGCCCTCGAGCGGGCCGAAGACCTCGTGGCCGAGCTGCGCGCGGAGTTGTCTCGGCGTGTCGAGGAAGCAGATGCCGTTGACGCTGCGCGTCCAGGGGTGCGGGATGTCGATGGCCGGCGGCGTCAAGGGCGGCACCGGTTTGCCCCGTTCGAGGGTGTTGATGAAGCCGAAGTGAGCACCGGGCCGAACGTGGTTCAACTCGTTGAACGGGTTGTAGTTCCCCTGGTTGTCGGTAACGAACAGCTCCCCGTCGCGGTCGAGGGCCAGTCCCATCGGGAAGCGATGCCCGGCAGAGATCGGCGCCAGTGTGAACAGGCGGGGATCCTCGGCCGTTGGCTTCCGTGGAATTAGCCGCAAGACATTGCCGTGGAACCGTGCCGCCGCCGGCGAGCGCTTGTCTTGTTGGCAGGGAATGCCGAGGAAGTATTCGCCGCGCTCGTTTTGCGGCAAGCCCACGGCCCAATCATGGTAATCCTTGCTGTAGCCCCAGCCGGTGGCCACCGCTTCGATCCGCCGCCCAGACGTACCGACATCCCCGACACGCAGCACAGCGTACTTGGCGCTGACATCGACGTAGCTCGGGCCTGTATGAACGCCATAAGGCGCGGGTAGACCGTCTACCAAAAGCACCAGGCGGTCCTCGCTGCCGTCGTGATCGGTGTCGATCGCTTCGAAGAGCTGCCCCTTCAAAGATGAGAAGACCAAACGTCCGTCGGGCCGCCACGCGATCGCCGTGGGCATGATCTCGGCCGGCAGGGCAAGCCGCTCACCGGTAAAGCCCGGAGCAACCTCTACCGGCGTTCCTTGGCGGGCGGTCTCGGGCGCTTTCGGCAGCTCGGGGAAACGATCGATGGGAACTTCCGACTGGTAGTGCAGCACGGCGCGAGCGAGGCCCTGCTCGTCCGGGGTCAACAATATCTGAGTTCTGTCTTCCAAAAACCTGGCACCGGCCGGCTGGCGCAGGACGATCCGGCTCGAGAACCGATCACTCAGGCGGATCGCCTGACCGTCCGCCGCGAGCGTAGCCTTCGCTGCGGCCTGAGGAGACAGCACCCGCAGCAGTACCTTGACCCCAGCAGGAAGCGACCCCACCGACAGTTCCTGGACAAAACCAGTCGCAGAATCCGACGGGCCCGGAGGCAAGGGGGCGAACTTGCGCTGTACCGGCAGCGTCACGGTTTTTCTCCCCGTGCCACCTGAAGTGGGAATGGCAAACAGCAGCCGATACTCCAGCCGGAGTCCGGTACCTCCGAGTTGCCAGGCGTCGGCCTCGGTAACAAACTGCCCCAGCGGTTGGGGAGTTAGTTCGCGGCCATCGGCCGCGAGTGCCAGGTCCGGAACCGCGATCTCCGGCGCGAAAACGGTCGCGCCGGCCAGCTCCCAGAGCCACGTCTTTCCCTTGGTCCGCTGCTGGGCGGCATCGCCGACGGTCCACAACGCGAGCCTGGCAGTTTCCAGGTCGAGCAGCACGTTGTGGCGATTCGCCAGACCCACCAGGAACGGCTTGAGCAGCGTCGCGCTGCCCTGCTGGAGGACATCGGTGATCACCAAGGGCTCCGCGCTCGGGTCATTGCCCGTGTGGCGAAGCGTGCGGATCGCGTTGGGCCGCGGCGGCTCGAAGCCAGGGAGCGTCAGGACATGCCAGACAGCGGCGAGCTGGTCGTCAAGCTTCCCGTTCAGCACACCGGTCACGGGAATTTGTACCGACGGCATCTCCATTCGCGGCACGATCCGCGCCGGATTGTGCAGCCAGCGGTCGAACCAGGGGTGGCGCAGGCGGCGCTGGAGCTGCGACAGGTCCGACCCCCGGGCGTTGAGGGGAGCTTGCGAGGGCAGGACGCTACCGACCTGGTGACAGCTCGTGCAGCCGAAGCCGTCGCTGGATACGAGTCGGCCACCGGCGAGCGCGTAGCGGTCCTGCTGCGCCGGGTCGAGTGGGCGCGCGGTGCTGGTGTCGCGCGGCGGCACGCGGTCGACCCCGATCAAGTAGCGCACCAACTCCTGAAGCTCCTCGTCGCGCAGGGGAAAACGCGGCATCGTGACTCGGAGGTACGGGCGGTGCGGCGGCCCGCGGCGCGCGATCGCGTCGGCCAGAGCCTGGTCGGTGAGTTTGTCGCCGACACTGTTCAGGGCCGGTGGGGTCAGCGCGGGCAGCAGCGGCGCCAGGTCCGGGTAGCGCTGGGCCACGACCGCCAGCTTATCCGACAGCAGCGGCGGTAGCAGGGGAATGGCCTCACGCGTGCCTTCCCGTGCGTGACAGGCGAGACAGTTGTGTTCCGCCAATAAGAGCCACCCATCAGAGCGTGCTGGCTGGCCCGTGGGAACCGGTCGACGGTTGGTGTAGTACAGGCGAAGGGCACGCGCGTCCTGAGTACCCAGGTCATAGCCCGGACGCTGTTTCCCCGGATCCGGGGTGCCCACGCAGGATCGGTCCCAGTTGCTTTGCTCACCCAGCCGGCGCGCAGCCCGGGCCGATAGCTCGTTTACCTTCTCGGGCAGTCGATGGCAAGCGCCGCAGTGGAATTGCTCGATGAGTTTTCCGCCCTCGGCCCGGCGTTCCGTGGAGTTGTTCGAGTCGAATACTGGCTTTGCGCCTTCGAGTTTCTGCTCGGAGAGGAACAAGGCGAGGGAGTTTCGCTCGACATCGGACAGAGGGAACACGGGCATACGGTGGTCGCGATTGAGCCCGGCCGGATCGCCCAACCAGGCGGCGAAGAAACCGGGAGGTCGCTTCTCGGCGATGTGCGTGAGGTCCCCGCCGCCGAGCCAGCTGCTGGCACCCAGGTCGCGCCAGGAATGGCAGGCCAGGCAGCCGAGCGTGAGAAAGAGTTCCTGCCCAGTCTTGGCACTGGGCTTGTCTCTTGGGGCGCGAGGCGGAGAAGTAGCGGGCCTCTGCTCACCGGCTCTTCGCCCCTCGCCCCTCGGCCCTTCTTCCAGGAGCCAGTTGGCGACGGCCTCCGCCTGTGCGCGCGACAGGCCAAACGCTGGCATCCGTCGCGGTGCCCGAGGCTCAGCCTGCTTTGGCCGATCGCCTGGGCCCGGCGGAAAGTGCTCGCTGGCCAGGAGCCAGCGGACCAGCCACTCGCGCGATAGGTTCCCTGCAAGCCGATCCAGAGCTGGTGCCGGTTGCGGTTGGGGTTGCTCGCCGTGGCATTGGCCGCAGCGCAGGACCCGGGCGAGAAGCCTCCCTCGTTCGAAGGCAGGCTCGAACGCCTGTTCACGCGGATGGAAGAGGAAGCGTGGGGGGATCGGCTCCAGCCCGAAGTCCGGACCCGACCAGAGGACCATTAGCTGGGCGTCCTTCTCCGTCCGGCGGAAGGACAGCGCGAAGGTAAGAAACTCGGCGGCCAGCGGCACCGATGGCGAGGTGTACCAGCCATTCCGCAGGGTTTGCCGTGCCACGACTTCTCGTCCAGCGATTTTTAGTTCGACCTCGCCGGTACCGAACAGATAGAACCTGTAATCCCCGCGGTTTAGAACGTACAGGTGGCCTTGCCAGGTCGCATGGAACTCTCCCGCGGCAAGGCGAGGGTCGGGCGAGGCCTCACCCCAGTGGAACGCCAGCTGCGAATCGACCCGCGACGCCGTGTTCCCCGAGCTGTCGCGCAAGCTTGCTACGACGCCGGGGAGAAAAGGCTCGTCGTCCACCCGCTCCTGGGCGAGGCTGTGCGTGCTGGCGCCGGCAATCAAACACAACGCCAACAGCGCGGTCCCGAACGATTTCCGTGAAAGAACATGTGATAAGCCGAGCATCAGGAAACCCATTGGGCGGCAGGTAGGCGCCGCGACTTTTTTTGGAGTGATCCCCAAGGTTCAGACTATTATCCCGCAAAGTGCACGCTCTGCCAGAGGTTAAAGTCGGAACCATGCTAGGGCAAGGCCCGGGTGGAGTGGAGCGCGATAAGCCAGCG
>JBGQLF010000622.1:0-6541 GCA_041499985.1 Gemmataceae bacterium | reverse complement strand
GTGCCGAAGTCGCGCGTCACGTCGTCTTCCAGGCCATACAGGCGTTGCGTGGCGGTGGTCTCCTGACGGATGTCCACGGCTTCCGGCGCACCCGTCTGCATCTTGAAGGCCAGTTCGTAGGCCGCGATACGCGCATCGAGTTCGCTGGAGACGGCGGGAGTCTGGTCGCGATGACGCTGATTCAACCATTGCGCCAGGTCCAGCATTTGCCGTTGGCCCTGCTCGGTGACGCCGTGTTGCCGGTCCACGTACAGAATCGGCGTGCCCTGGCTCTGGAGCGTCGCGCCCTGGTAAAGCGCCGGCAGAAAGCCATTGCCCCACAGCGGCGTGCCGCCCTTGACCTTCCCATCGGGATCGGTCATGACCACCAGCGCTGGGAGATTGTCTACCTCGCAGCCCAGACCATAGGTCACCCAGGCGCCCACACTGGGCCAGCCCAGCCGCGATTGACCCGTGAGGAGCGCATACTGAGCCGGCCCGTGGTTGAAGGCATCGTGGTAACAGCTGCGAAGGACGGCGAGTTGGTCCGCCTGCTGTTGCAAGTACGGAAACGCTTCGGAAATCGGAATCCCCGCTTGGCCGCACGGGCGAAACTTGAGCCGGACGCCGAGCAAGGGCTGCTTGGTGACATCGGTGAATTGTGCAGGGATAGTGCCAAAGCTGGCGGGCAGACGTTGCCCACTCAACTCATTGAGGACCGGCTTGGGATCAAACGTCTCCATCTGGCTGGGCCCGCCAGCCATCACGAGAAAGATGACCGCCTTCGCCTTGGCAGGAAAGTGCGGCGGCTTCGGGGCCAGGGGATTGGCGGCGGGCGCGGCGGCACGGCCCTCCCGTTCCAGCAAGTCGAGCAGCGCCCAGGCACCGAACCCCAGCCCGACCTGCGTGATCCAGTGCCGTCGCGTCAGCGATGAAGTCTGCATGCGGCTGCGTCCTCGCTCCCTCACGGTAAGTAGAAGAACTCGGTCGTGTTGAACAGCGCGACTCCCAATTCCGCGACGGCGTCTGTGCGGGGGTCGGTCGCTTCCGGCGGGAATGTCCTTTCACGCGCTCGGAGAAAAGTCACTACCTCACGGAGTTCTTCCGCGGAAATCGTTCGGCCATAGAGGTACCGCCACGCGCGAGCCGCGACCGCCTCAGGACTGCGGTCGGTCTCGCGCAGGAGCCGTTCGGCGAAGACACTGGCCTGTTCGCGGATCGTGCGGTTGTTCAGGAGCGTGAGGGCCTGGTTCGGGACGATGGTGCTGTCGCGTTGGCCGCAACTACTGACGTTCTCCGGCAGATCGAAGGCACTCAGGGCCGGAAAACGGAACGAACGCCGGACTACAACGTAGACCGCTCGCCGATTGGCCTCCTCCAGCGGGCTGGTGGACCAGCTGCGGTAATTGCCGATCAGTTCACGGGGATCGAGCGGCGGCACAATCGGCAGCCCGTGCATCTTCCGCTGGAGAGTTCCGGACACCGCCCGCATGCTGTCCCAGACAACCTCGGCTTCAACGCGGCGTGGCTGAAAGCGCGTGAGCAAGTGGTTGGACGGATCCAGCTCGAGCGTTTCGCGGTCCCCAGTCGAAGACATCTGATAAGTGCTCGACAACAGGATTAGGCGATGCAGCTGCTTGAAGCTCCAGCCGTGCTCCATGAACTCCACGGCCAGCCAATCCAGCAGTTCGGGATGAGTGGGCCGTTCGCCGCGCGTCCCGAAGTCGTTCGGCGTGCGGACGAGCCCTTGGCCAAAATGCCCCTGCCAGATGCGATTGACGAGGACGCGCGCGGTGAGCGGATTCTGCTCCGACGTGACCCAGTTCGCCAGCGCCGTCCGCCATTTGTCCCGCGAAAGGCCGTCCAGCGCGGGACTGGAGGCCAGCCTGGCAGGCAAACTCGGCTTGATGGTCTCGCCGGGACTGTCTAACTCGCCTCGGTGCAGCAACCGGACTTCGAGCGGTTGCGCTCGATGTCCCAGGCCGCGCAGAGGAATCTCGGCGTACGCGTCATAATCGGCCGGCTTTTTTTCGCGGGCAGCCTGCTTTTGTGCCTGCTGGAATTCCTTTTCCGTCTTCCGCAGGGCCACGTGCTCGCGAAGGACCGTCCCGTCGGACTTAAAGTCGAACAGGTCGCTCGCCGCAAAGATGGCCTGTAAACCATAGTAGTCGCGCTGCGAAATCGGATCGTACTTGTGGTCGTGGCAGCGGGCGCAACCCAGGGTCAAGCCGAGAAAGGCGGAGCCCGTGGTATCCGCAACATCGGTGAGCCAGTCGTGATCGAGCTTGCCACGGACCATGCCGGCCTCTTCCAGGACTGGGCCAATCGCATAGAGAGCCGTCGCCAGGAGAGTTTGACGATCTTGCGGATATAGTTCATCGCCAGCGATTTGCTCGCGGATGAACTGGTCAAGAGGTTTGTCCGCGTTGAAGGACCGCAGCACGTAGTCGCGATAGCGCCAGGCGTTGGCAAAAAAGATGTCCGTCTCAAAACCGCCGGAGTCCGCGTAGCGTGCGACGTCGAGCCAATGGCGGCCCCAGCGCTCGCCGTAATGCGGCGACTGGAGCAGGCGCTCAATCAGCCGGGCGTAGGCGTTCGGGGAGTCGTCCGCCAGGAAGGCTGCGATCTCTTCCGGCGTCGGCGGCAAACCGAGCAGGTCCAGCGTGGCTCGGCGGATCAGGACCTCTCGCGATGCCCGGGGTGCAGGTCGGAGCTGTTGCTGTTCCAGGCGCTGGAGGATGAACTGGTCGATCGGCGTTTTCGCCCAGGTCGCATCCTGAACGCGCGGCAGCGGAGGACGTCGCGGCGGCAGAAACGCCCAGTGCTCGGTGTACCCGGCGCCCTGCTCGATCCAGGTACGCAGCAGCTGGATCTGGCCAGGCTCCAGGCGCGGCCCCGCCTTTGGCGGCGGCATCCGTCCCTCCGCGTCCGCGGCTGTGATGCGTGCGATCAGCTCGCTTTCCGAGGGCTTACCCGGGACAATCGCCGGCACGGCACCACGGTCCGCCACTGCATTCGCGGGGACATCGAGGCGAAGGTCCGCCTTGCGCTTGCTGGCATCGGGACCATGACAGGCAAAGCAGTGAGCCGAAAGCAGCGGTAGGATGTCGCGGTTGAAATCGACCTTGTCGGCGAAGGCGGGCGAAGCCAGACACAGCAGGCCAAGGAGGCTTGTACTGGCGTTCCAGGCGAGGCTCAATCTCATGAACGGACTCCGTGACGGACGCGAGCGCTAGCTCTACTTCTTGTCCGGGGGTGGCGGCGGCTGGCGGGTCTGGCGGCCACCGGAGTTCCCGGTTCCATCCCAGCGGCGATCGCCCGTAGTCCGATAATCTTTCGGCAGGGTCGTCCAATCCGGGCGGGCGAGACCGTTCAACTCGTAGACAATCCGCCCCGCACGCACGGTCATCTCGCAGGTCAGTTTCTGGGTGCCGCGCAAGCGCGCCCCGTAAGAGTCGAGGAAGCCGAACTCGCCTTTCTCAAGTCGCAAGACGGCTACGTCCGCGGGCGATCCGATCGACAGGTTTCCCAGATGCTCTTGCCTCAGCGCCCGCGCGGAATTCCAGGTGGAGCGCAGAATCACCTCCTCGAGCGACAGGCCCAAGGCCAGGAATTTGCTCATGACGTTCAGCATATCCTTCATGCCGGCGTTCATACTGCCCGTGTGCAAGTCGGTCGAGAGGGTATCGGGAAGAAAGCCTTCTTCGAGGATCGGCACGGCGACGCGCCAGGTGAAACTCGCGCCGCCGTGACCGACGTCGAAGAGCACGCCGCGCGCACGGCCCTCGAAGAGCGCGGGGTTGGCGTGGCCCGAAGGAGCCAACTCACCCCGAAGACCCGAATAAACGTGCGTGTAGATATCGCCCGGGCGAAGCTTCTTCGTCAGCAACTCCGCCAAAGACCTTTGAGCATAAGCTCGGCCGAAATCCACCATAACAGGGATGTTGGCGATCGTACCTGCCTCGACGGCTCGTTCCACCGGCGCGAACTCCGGGCCCGCGTAGTGAGCCGTCTTAATGCCCACGATCACACTTTTGTAACGGAGCGCCATCTCGGCCGTCGGCTTGGCCTCCATATCATTGAGATCCTGCTCGAATTTCGTGCCGCGCATCCCATTGCCCACGATGTTGAGAAACGCGAAGACGCGAGTTCGGCAACGATCGATGACTCGTTTCTTGAAGTCCTCGAAGTTGCGCCAGCCGGCGCAGCCGGCATCGGCCACGGTCGTTACCCCGGAGCGAAACGTAAAGCCGTCCGGATAGACGCTGTTGTCGCCCGCGTAGGAGGACCATTCCCCCGTACCGGCGAAAATGTGCACGTGCAGGTCGATCAGCCCCGGCGTCACATAAAGGCCCGCAACGTCCACGGTCTTCAACGCCGTCGCCGGATCGATCTGCGGAGCAACCGCGGCGATCTGGCCGCCGCGTATGGCCACATCGCGTAGCGCATTCATCTTGTTCCTGGGATCCAGGACGTGGCCGCCGCGCAACAGGAGATCGTATTTTTCCTGGGCAGACGCGCGGCCCAAGAGCAACAAGCAAAGCAAGGCTTGCAGCAGTCTCATGGTTCTCCTTGGCTAGCAGCCTGTTGAAAGTGGGCGCAGATCTCCCAAAAAAACATGGCGTCCAACCCCGTGGTGTGAGGCGAGCGAAGCGGTCTTGCCTGTGGAAGGCATTGGGCAGTCGGCTATTGTACGTACTCAAGCCGAGCGGAGATAGCAAAAACGATTCAACGTTGTGAGATCGAGCATTGCTCGCTCGACAGAACTGGGATTCCTCGCCCCCGTTGTCGTGGCGGCGGGCGGCTCGCCTGCCGCTGGCGAAAAGGCGGCAGGCGAGCCGCCCGCCGCCACGACGACCCGAGGATGGAATTCGCTCCCCCGTTCGGATAGACTCTGCCTTGGCGTGGAGCGGTCCGCAACACTGTTCGCGTAGAAATGGATACTTGTCATGACAAGAACCGGTCTTCTCGTTCTCGTGCCCGTTGTGTTTGCTCTGGGGCTGGTTCCATCGAGCGATGGTCAAGTCCCCACCAAGAAATTCCTGACCAAGGACGGGAAACGGCCCAACGGCCTGTTCGCACCGGGGGTCCTAGTCGGGAAGACGGTGTACATTGCCGGCAAGGGAGACTATCGCCCCGACGAGGCCTTTCCGGAGAAGGTCAAGAATTGCCTCAACGAAATCCGCAAGACGCTGCAACTGGCGGGCCTCGATCTGGGGCACGTGGTCAAGTCCTTCGTTTATCTCGAAGATCGCACGAAGTTCGAGGAATTCAACAAGTACTACGCCGAGTTCTTCCCGAACAATCCGCCGGCACGGACGACCATCGGGGTTACCAAGGTGCCGGGTGAATCGCACCTCGAGATCACCTGCATCGCCTACAGCGATCTGGCGGAGAAGAAGCGGGTCGGCGACCCTCCCGCGGGCTTGCCGTTCAGTCCCGGGATTCTGGCCGGCGATACGTTGTACCTTTCGGGCAAGGGCGACCACCTTCCCAATGGCAGCCACCCCGCCACGTTCGAGGAGCAAGTCCGACAGACGCTGCGGAATGTCCAGACGACCCTTAAGCAGGCCGGGTTGGACTTCCGGCATGTCGTCATGAGCCACGTCTTTCTCGACAACGCCGACAACCTGGAAGTGGCCAACAAGGTCTACAAGGAGTTCTTCGAAGACGGCAATGAACCCGCCTGCGCCACCGTGTTTGTCGATTGGCTCCCTGGTGGGTCCCATGTCGAGGTCACCTGTCTGGCGACGACCGACCTGTCGGCCCGCAAGGTCGTCCGGCCGGCCGGCATGAACTATGGGCCGCCCCAAGGGGCCGTGACGGCAAGTCCCGCCGTGTGGGCGGGAAACACCCTCTACTTGTCCGGCCTTTCCGGCTTCAATCCCAAGGATGGAGTCCTGGCCGGGAGCCTTAAAGAACAGGTCCACCAGATGGCGCGGAACCACGTCACGATTCTGGAGACGGCCGGGCTGACGCTCGAAGACATCGTCTCGGGACATGTCTATCTCCGTGATATCCAGGACTACCAGGACCTGAACGCGATCTACAAGCAGTATTTCTCGCGCGGTCCCGGAGTCCGAACGTGTCTGATGCCGAATACCGGCTCCGAGAAAAAAGAGGTGCGGGTACGGGCGTCGTTCATCGCGGCACGGACACGATGACCGATCGGCGAGTGAGCTCATGCGCCGACTTCATTCTCAAGATAGAGTGTACCGTCGATCCTTCCTTGAATTCGGGAATCCAGGTCTGCGTCCAGTGCCTGAACGAACTCGGGAACGTGGACGCAATAAGTTCCGTTCCCCAGACACCTCGTCTGCCGACCCCTGCCGGCTTGTCCGGCAGGTGAAGCAGTTCGTCGGTTAGACCGAACCAGCTTCTCCTCCCCAACGACCCCTGCCGGCTCGTCCGGCAGGTGAAGCAGTTCGGCCGCTTTGGAAGCCTGGCAACTGCTTCACCTGCCGGACGAGCTGGCAGGGGTCGAGGAGGGCTACGGCACCACTGCTAGCCGGCGAACTGCTTCACCTGCCGGACAAGCCGGCAGGGGTCGTCACGGAGTGCG
>JBGQLF010000621.1:0-6553 GCA_041499985.1 Gemmataceae bacterium | reverse complement strand
CTATCCAGCGATTCTCGGTAGCCGCTCTCCGCAGGTGACCTTGCTGGCCGTGGTGGATCATCTCGTTTCGAAAGAACGGCCGCCCAGCCGGGAGCAGCTCTTGAACAACCTGCTCAGCCTGATGGCCTGCCATGCCGCGGTGCGCGCCGGCGACCACTTGACGCCCGAGGAGATGAACGCCCTGATCGCCCAGCGCAACCTGGCTGACGACACGCACCACTGCCCGCACGGCCGGCCGACGGCGTTGCTCTTTAGCCGGCAGGAGCTGGAACGCCAGTTTCGCCGGATCTGAACGACGCGAAGGTCTCGCAAGTTTGTCGGTTGATCGGAGGGTTGACTTTCCCGCGGCGCCGGCACGGGAGACAGCGATCCTGCGCGGGCGCCGCGGGCTCGCTTGTGGGTATGGAACATAATATGCTTTATGTTCCGTCCTCTCATCCCATAACCACTAAGAAAGTAGACGCCATGCCCGACCCGACCCCTGACTTCCCGGTGCCGATGGTCCTCCCACCGGTGGCCGTGCCCCCTGCCCCGTCGCGGACACCGTTGGTCCCGGAGGACAGCCCCTTTCTCCAGGAGGACCAGCCGGTGGCCGCCAAGGTGGAAGCGTTCCTGGCCAAAGCCCTGGCAGCGACGGCGGGCCCGGAGTGTGCGGCGCAGGCCTTGGTGCCGTGGATGTGCGACGTGCTCCAGTCGAAGCACTCGCTCAAAGCCTACGGCCGGGACCTGGTGGATTTCGTGCGGCACATGGAGGCGCAGGGGATCGACCCGCTGAAAGTGACCGCCGATCACGTCAAGCTGTATAAGCGGGCAATGCTCGACGCCGGGCTATCGAAAGCCACCGTGGCCCGGCGGCTGTCAGTGATCCGCGGAACCTACAAGCAGCTGGCCGCGAAGGAGCTGGTCGCTTGGGAAACGGCCCAGGACATCGCCGCCATCCAGGCGCCGCCGGTTACCAAGAACTCGACGCCGTCGCTGACACAGAAGCAGGCGGTGGCACTCTTAGAGGCGATCCCGACCGACACGCTCCAGGGCTTGCGCGATTTGGCGCTGATGAGCGTGTTCTTCCTCACCGGCTGCCGGGTGTCGGCGGTCGTCGGCGCGCGCGTTGGCGACCTGGAGCATGATGGCGTGGAGCATTACCTGCACGTCACCGAGAAGCGTGATAAGAAACGGCGGAAGATTCTGCTCGATGCGGCGCGCGCCGTGCGCACGTATGTGGAGCGGGCCGGCATCGGCAACGACAAGGAGGGGCCGCTATTCCGGCCTTTCAGCCCGGATGGTCTCCTGCTGGAGCGGCGGCACCTGGACCGCAAGGTGCCCTGGCGGATGGTGAAGAAATACTGCCGGGCGGCGGGGATCGACCCCGATCGGCTGGGGCAGCGCGGCATCGGCATCCACTCGCTGCGCAAGACCGCCATCAACGATGCCATCCGCAACGGGGCGGCGATGCACGAGGTCCGGGAATTCGCCGGACACAGCGATATCCGTACCACGGAGCTGTACTTTGTGCGCAAGGAGGAAGACGGCGAAGTGGCAGCACGGCGGATACAGATTCGAGTAACGGGGCGCAAAGACAGTGGTGCCTGAGCATGGTCTATTGGAGCGCCATGGACGGTCCGGTCACCCCACCCACCCTCACGAATTGCTCAACTCAGCCTTGAGCTTGGCCAGAGCGTGCGTCGCGCCCGCGACTTTGGCGGCCTGCTTCTGGCGCTGGAGTTTCTCGTCCAGCAGCCGCGCGATGGTTCGACTATCGCGCGGCTGTTCTCGACCGACGAAGTGTTCAACGGGCCCAAGTCAGTTAGAGCCGCCTAACTTTACCTCGGAAACGGCCTGTTCTCTCAAGAGTCCCGAGGTAAAGTTACCCCCCGCCTCGATGAACCACTCGCGCACGGGCAGCTCCGTGCGAATGAGCACTTCGAGACTTACGCTGGGAATGCCCCGGACAAAAGGCCAACAAGGTTCATTTCACTTTCTTCACCGCCGGTGGTGTCCAGCGCTGCTCCTGAATTTCCGCGCCCGGCAGGTAGCTGCGCAAGACGAGGTTGAAATCTTCATTTGGAGCAGGAAGCCAGTTCGATTCCTTGTCCTTGCCGGGGGGCTCGTTTTGGATGTAGATGTCGAGTGAACCATCGGCGTTGAACTTGAGCTTGTCACGGTCGCCCAGCGCGTAGCGGTTAATCGGATTTCTGACGAGGTTGTGCCTCGCGTCGTATAAGGTGATCGACCAGAAGGCTTTCACCTTGGGTACCCCGCCTGCCGGGAAGTGCATCACGTAGCGATTGGCGCCGGCGAGTTGTTGCCCGTCGAGGTCCGTCGCCGTGTTCAGATAGATCGCCTCTGCCGGGTCGTTGGCCACGATCCCCCACATGCTTTGGAGTGCCGCACGGAGGAGGAAGTCATCCTTGTCGCCGGCCCGGCCCATATCCGGCGGCGGGTAGTTCCAACCATTCACGTTCTTCTGCCGCGCCCCCTGGCGGATCGCCGCGTCCAGTAGGTTTCGACCATCAACGGCCGCGCGTGCCAAACCGCGCTTGGTGGCCTCATCGAGCTTCTCGACATCGAGCCCCGAACCGACACCGATCTGCGCGAATTGCTTTAGCAGAAGCTCGTGCCGGGACGGAGGCGGGTTCTCGGCCATTGTGGCGTTCATCGTTTTCCAATCAGCTAGCGGGTCGCTCTTTCGGTCGAATGGCCGCAATACGTCGTAGCTCTCCGGGACTGTTACGCCTGGCTTGCCCCACAGGCTAAGGGGGGTCAGTTGGTACTGAGCCATTAGGGCGCGGATCGCGGGCAGGTCGTCCGGACCTCTCAGCAGCGTGCGCCCGAGAATAAACGCGGAGGGCGTTCTGGACGGTGTCAGTTGCTGGACTCCGCCAGGCAGCTCCCTCTTCCACGATGGCCCGACGATGGCATAGTTGCCAGCCTTCGTCCCCGTTGTGCGCATACCCACATACGCGAAGTTGTCGGAGTCGAAGCTTGCGATCTCCATGGTGTAATAGCGGTCGCCGACATCGGGTACTGACAGGATCACCGGCTCCTTCGAAAGATCGAGCCACGCAATTGAGTACAGCGTGTCGTTGTTGGGAGAACCACCGGCCTGCGACTCAGGCCCGCCCATCACTTTGTTATGCCAGAAGTGGTTCACCGCGGCGTGGGGAAGCAGGTCGGGGTCGATCTTCCGCGCCACCTGGCCCCAGCGCACCTCCGACATGTACACGTACGGAAAACCGTAGATGTATGCCTGCATGCCGAGCGTGTAGGCGTACTTTTCGCGCCAGTCGTTTGTTGCCGGTGCGGTCTGTGCTGAAGCCGCGGCCGTGACTGTTGCAAATGTCAGGGCAAAGATCGCCGGTGAGCGAATCATGAGGTTGGTTTTCATGGTTGGTGTCATTTCTGTTCAATTTATCCTTTCGGAACTCGTTCATTTCACTTCCTCGACGTTCGGCAGCTTCCACGTCCTGTCGAACAGCGGCTTATCCGGGTCATAGAAACGAACGGCCGGGAAAAAGGCTCTTCCTGGGGCGGTATAGATCCAGTTCGCCTCCTTGCCCGCCGGCGCCGTGGGACCGAAGTAGATGTCCACCGTTCCATCGGCGTTTCGCTTCATCGCCTGGTTGTACGAATCGAGCGTGATTACCGGCGACTCGCGGATGAAGGCGGCGGTCAGTACGTCGTATACGATCACCGACCAGTACTGCTTCGCGGGGACGTTGGCGGGAACGCGAAGTGTGTAGTGCCGCTCGCCGCTCAGGCGCTGGCCGCGGCTGTCGCGGAACGTGAAGAGATACATCAGGCTTTCCCCCGTCTTCTTCGGCAGCGCGAACGCGGCGAAGTTGGCCCAGCCGCGGGCATCCACGTCCAGCGCGTCGGCCGTCTGGAACGTGAAACCCGTTTTGACGCCTCTGGAGTCGGCGGGAGACCAGTTCCGATCCGGCCACCACGGCTGGCTGTAGGACGTGAGCCCCTCAACGAACTGGGCCTGCGCTTCCTGTACTCCCGCCTTCAGGACGCCCTGTGTCGCGGTGTCGGTCTTGAACTCCTTGCCCTTCTCGATGCCGATGCTCATGAGCATGCCCATCATGACCAAATCGCGCGGCTGCACCGGCTCTTCCTGAACCATGCGGTTGAGGCTCTCGAAGAAACGCTCGTCGAAGTTGGCAATACCGTCGAAGGTCTTGCCGTGGATGTCGATGAAGCGCTGCGCGGGCGGGTTAGCCTGCGCTGCGAGGGGGTAGACACGCAACTTCTTCACCAGTGCCAGCGAAGCCGCGACGTCGGAGTCGGTCGAGCCGGCTCGGATCGCCCGAAACAGCGAGTAGCCGTTGTAGGTAGAAAACCGCAGCGTGAAGAAGCCGTCCGGCGCCTCGCCCTTGAAATCCGGCGGCAGCAGCAGATACTTGCCACCCTTGCCCTGGTCCTCGCCCTTGGGGCCGATGTCGGCCATCGGCTCATCCCAGGCGTTGACCATCGAGCCCAGCAGCCCGGCACCGACGGCCGCGGGAATTTCGACCACGACCGGCCCTTCTTTCAAGTTGAAGTTGAAATAGACGTAGTTCGTCGAAGCGTTGGGTGTGGTGACCTGGAAATGCCAGTCCGCCGGCTTGGAGAAGTAGCAGATGTCGTTGTACTTCGCGCCGGCATCGCGGAAGTACGCCTGCCGCATCGCGTCCGTGTTGACGAGCGGCATGCCCCAAATGACCGCCTCGACGGCGCGCCGGTGCAGGGTGCGCTGAGCCAGTTCGGCGGGGGTGAAGGCCGGCTCGGGTTTCGGCTGCTTGTCGTCGGCGACAGCTGTGCTAATCGGCCGGCCGAGCAGTGCGCCGGCGGCCAGCAGTGCTGCGGCGATCAGAGTGGTTCGCGTTCGCATGGTACCGTCTCCTTCTGCATGGGGTTACTCAACGCAGGGCGGCTTTGGCTTCTTCAGCCTCGTCAATCGCACCCCGGTCACTCCAGCCTGTAGCAGTCGATGGAGTTCCCGAAGCCGTCTCAGTTCGTCGGCGTCGGCCCAGATGACGTGATGGCCGTCCCCGTCCGGGCGCACGTTCATAGGGGGAGTGCCTGCGGTGGGAACGTTGTTGGGCGCGGGGGGCGCTTGGACGGGGTCGGTAGCAGACATGGGTCTACTCCAGTTTGCCGGCCGCAGCGCTGGCACCAACGGGCCAATTCGAGTCACGCGGCCACACAGATGATAAGCGATGATTGTGCCTGAACACCAACACTTGCTTGAGTCGCAGTGTGCCAGGCCCAGCTCGCCCTGGCCCTAGCCGCCCACGTGCTGCTGGACGGCGAGGCCGAACTGCTCGCCAAGTTTCGCTGGGACGACAACGGCTGGGTAGAGTGCGTGGGGAAGACCGGCGATGTGCTCATCGTCCAGCCCGAGGTGTGCCACTGGTTTCGATGGCGTTCGCAGGACGGCCTGGCAATGGTTTTCAAGGCGCCCCAGCGGCCGGGCGTTGGTCGCTTCCCCGCGGGAAAAGTGGTTTGTCAGTTCTGCCCGCATTTCATGCGCGGGTGTGTCTTTCCCCAGGATTTCACGCCGGCACTTCCGAAAGCCGCCTAACTCCGACGGCAGGTAAATCGAAGGTGCCGCGGCCAGCAGGCAACCGCTTTGCTGGTCGCGGCGTTTTGCTTCTGTTAATCGCACATAACCTGCGTTATCGGCCGCTGTTCGCCGGCCGAGCGGGCGACTGCTCTCCAGCCCAGCGATGCTCCTGCAGCAACCGGGCCAGCGACGATCCCCCGGGCAGGCCTTGGTTCCCCAAACGCAGGGACGATTCCACGGCTGCCCAGGTTTCACCCGGAGCTTCAGCGATCCATCCGGAAGAGCGCGTCGGCCAGGTACCCATGCGCTGATGATGAGCGTCGCCCCAGGCGCGAATGCTCGCCAGGGACCGGACAGGACGCCGTCCGATTCTAGAATCCGTGGCCCGGCGATGCATAGCGTTTCCTCTCCTGCCAGGAGTGCCCGTGATGGTCTCGCGCAGCGGAAGCCGGTGCAAGCTAAAACCCGGTACAATGGCCAGTGCGTCCACGGAACCTACGCAGGGAGGAGCCCGGAATGGATCAGCCAGTGATCGGCCGTCGCACCTGCCCGGAATGCGGCAGCACGGAGTACCTGCTTCGGGGGCGGAAGACGATCGCTGCGGAAGCGGCGCAAAAAGCCGCCGTCGAAACAACCTAAGGAACCTGTATTCGTTTTTGGTCCAGCCTGCACTATGGAAGGGACAACGTTCCTCCGCGAGGATGTAGCGCATGGCACCACCTGGCCCTGCTCGCGAGGTGAGGCCGATGTTTGCATTTTGAGAGGGGAGGTGACTCAATCGATCTGCCAATGCGAACTCGCCGCGCGTTCACGCTGATCGAGCTCCTGGTGGTGATCGCCATCATTGGGGTGCTGCTGGGGTTGCTGCTGCCCGCGGTGCAGAAGGTGCGCGAGGCCGCGGCCCGCACGAAGTGCGCGAACAACATGCGCCAATGGGCGATCGCGATGCACAACTACCACGACGCGAACAACAGCCAGCTTCCGATCGGCGCCCGCAACAACCCG
>JBGQLF010000620.1:0-6554 GCA_041499985.1 Gemmataceae bacterium | reverse complement strand
TGGACCAGGCGGCCGAGCAGCTGGGCCACGCAGCCGGTGAGCCGGTGGCCGCCGCCGTCTTGCGGGCCCGTGGGCACTTGGCCCGCCAGGAGTTTGCCGCGGCCCGCCAAAAGCTCGAGGCGATTCTGGTGCAGGCTCCGGAAGCGGTGGCGCCGCGCGTGATCCTCAGCCATGTCCTCCTGCAAGAAGGCCAGGACGAGTCGGCCGCCGAGCAAGTGCTGCGTGCGGTGCTCCAGCGCGATCCCCAGCAAGGGGAGTCGTGGCGCAACTTGGCCGTGCTCCTGCGCCGTCAGGGACGTCACGCTGATGCCGAGAGTGCTTGTCGGTTGGGACGCAACCACAATCCCGATGAGGCCCGCCTGCGGTTGCTGCACGGTATCGTCTTGCGCGAACTGGGCCATCTCGCGGAGGCGGAAGGCTGTTTCCTCAACTGGTTGGACACATTCGGGTCAGCCGAGGCCCGTGGCGCGGCCGCGTCAGTCGGCACAGCCCGACATCAACTCGCCTTGATCTATCAGGAACAACGCCGGCTCGCCGAGGCGGAACGGCAATGGCGTGCTGTGGTGGCCGAGCGCCCGGATTTCCCGGCCGCCTGGTTGGGGCTCGCCGAACTCTGCGTGGAAGCTGGCCGCTGGCCGGAGCTGGATTCGTTGCTGGACCGCCTGGAAGAGGTCGCCCCGGCGATGGCCACGGCATTGCGTCGCCGGGAGCAGCCCGCATTAGGAAGGGTCTGCCAGGGGTCGACCTGAAACTTCGAGGGACCTCGCCTGGTATTGCAACAAGGCTCCAAGTAAGCACAATGGAAGTCGAGGAATCCAGCTGGTAAACCAATGATGCGTCTTCCCATCAAGAGCATGGCAGTACTCGCGGTGGCCACAGCGGCTGCGGGCGCCTATTGGCCCGTGCAGCAATACTGGCGAGAACACTCTCGGCCTCGTTATCAGGAGGAGGAAGTGTCGCGTGGGCGGATTGTCTTCGAGGTCAACTCCACGGGCACGGTGCAGCCCGTGTTGAGTGTCCACATTGGCTCGTTCGTCTCGGGACCGATCGTGGAGCTGCATGTCGAATTCAACCAGCAAGTGCGCAAGGGCGACTTGCTCGCCAAGATCGACCCGCTCTTGTATGTCTCCATTGTGCAGGGCAACGAGGCCGCCCTCCTCACCCGCAAGGCCGACGTGGATCGCGTCCAGGCTCTACTGCAACAGGCCGTCAACGACGAACGCCGAGCCCAGGCCCTACGGGCCAGCAACAAGGATTACGTCTCCGATACGGAGATGGACCAATATCGGTTCAACCGACTGTCCCTGGAGGCTCAGCTCAAGTTGGCCGAGGCGTCGGTCAAGCAAGCTGAGGCCAGCCTGGACAATTCCAAAGTCAACCTGGCGTACACCGAAATCCGCTCGCCGGTGGATGGTATTGTCATCGATCGCAAGATCGATCCGGGTCAGACCCTGGCGGCCCAGTTCCAGACCCCGGAGCTCTTCATCGTGGCACCGGACATGCGCAAGGAGATGCACGTCATCGCCTCCGTGGACGAGGCGGACATTGGCCTCATCCGCCGGGCCCAGGAAGCGAGCCAAGCCGTCTACTTCACGGTTGATGCCTACCCGGACGATCTGTTTGAGGGGAAGATTGCGCAAGTGCGGATGAACTCCACGACGACCCAGAACGTCGTGACGTACCCCGTGGTGGTTTCGGCGCCCAACCCAGAGATGAAATTAATGCCCGGCCTGACCGCCAACCTTTCCTTCCAGATCAGCGAACGTCCGAATGTTCTCCGGGTCCCCAACGCAGCGCTGCGGTTTTATCCCAAGCCCGAGCAAGTCAGGCTAGATGATCGTCCGCTGCTCGAAGGATTGGGCCCGCAGGCCGACAAGGACAAGGACAAGCAATCTACCGAGCCAGCGCCGTCGGCCCGGGACAAAGCCGCCGTCAACCGCCAGCGGAACCGCAGGCACGTCTGGGTCCTGGAGGGCGACTTCCTCCGAGCCGTGGAGATCGTCACGGGCATCAACGACAGCAAGTTCACGGAAGTGACTTCCGGAGACCTGGAACCGGGGGCCAAAGTGGTCACAGGCATTCGGACCAAACCCTGACGCGGCCCCGAGGGCTGTCCACGCGGGAGAATTTGTGCAGGCATTCAGCACTTTTCGCATTGCTCGTCGAGCCCTGGTCAAGAACAAAATGCGCGCCGGTTTGACGGTGCTGGGGGTGGTGATCGGCATCGCCGCCGTGACGACCATGGTCTCGATCGGCCAGAGTGCCAGCGCGTTGCTACAAGCCCAGTTACAGGACTTCGGCACCAACGTGCTCGTAGTCGGGCCCGCCAGTCAACGCAGCCAGGGCGTCCGTCAAGGAACGATTCCAAAACTGACGGCCGGTGACGCCGACGCCATCGAAAAAGAATGCGCTACCGTGTTGGCCGTCTCTCCCATCGTTGGCACTTCGGGTCAAGTGATTTACGGCAATTCCAACTGGAAGCCGAAACAAGTCACCGGGGTGGGAGCTGGTTTTCTAGCGGTTCGCAATTGGCAAATGCGGCAGGGAGGGTTCTTCACCGCCCGCGATATTTCCTCGGCGGCGAAAGTGTGTGTCATTGGCCATACCTTGGTGGAACAGCTCTTCCAAACCACCAATCCTCTGGGCGAGACCATCCGCATCAAACGGATTCCTTTTCGGATCGTTGGTGTTCTCGACAAGAAAGGGGCCAACCTGGTCGGCGACGACCAGGACGATGTCGTGCTGATTCCGTACACTACCGTACAAAAGCGCTTGCAGGGGTCCAGTTTTGCGGATGTGCAGGTGATCATGGCTTCCGCCGTGTCGGTGCAGCGCATGACGGAAGCTCAGAATGACATCACCCAATTGCTCCTGGAGCGCCACCGCGTCAAGCCCGGTCAGCCGGCGGACTTTTGGGTGCAGAACACCGACGAGATCGCCAACTTGTTAGGGGTCGTCACCGGCGCCATGACCTTGATGTTAGCATCCATTGCCGGCATTTCTCTGCTCGTGGGCGGCGTGGGCATCATGAACATCATGCTCGTGTCCGTTACTGAGCGCACCCGGGAGATCGGCATTCGCATGGCGGTTGGAGCCCGCGGGCGCGACATTCTGCGCCAGTTCCTGGTCGAGTCCATCCTGTTATCCTGCGTCGGCGGCGCGCTCGGGTTCGCCCTGGGCCTGGGAGCGTCCGTTGGCTTCACCAAGCTCATCAATTCCTTCTCGAGCGGCGCCCAGTGGCCCGTGGTGATCTCCATACCGGCGGCAGTGACGGCGCTGCTGTTCTCCGCGGCGGTGGGCATCTTCTTCGGCTACTATCCCGCCCGCAAAGCCAGCCAGCTGGATCCCATCGAGTCGTTGCGGTACGAGTGAAGTCAAGCATCAGGGATCAGGGATCAGGGATCAGGGATCAGGGATCGGGTCTTAGGTCCTGAGTCCGGAGTCCTGATCCCTGATCCCTTCTTCAGCGGGTCCTCCAAGTCAAAAAAGTTCTCTGCCGGCCCGGCCGATTGCGGATACCGCCCCTCGTTGGGTCCGGGGGGCTGTGCCTCGGGATACGCCCTTTTGTGCCCAAGGCGTCCCAGCGGGCCCAGCGAACAGTACCGTTCCTCGAAAAAGTGAATCCCGTGGGTCTCGAGAATGGTGCCGGTTTGCTCCTCCAGGACGGCGAGTTCGGTGTTGTACTGCGTCAACGCCTGGCTTTCGGAGCTGACGGCATTGCCCCAATCCGTGATGGCTTGCAGCACGTTCAGGAGGATCGATCGACCACGCCGGTAGCTCTCCAGTTGGCGGTCCAGGTTGGCTCGAGCGGCGATCCGGGCTTCGCGGTAGGCCTGATACTGTTCGTAGAACTGGTCCAGGTTCCGGACGTGGAGGGCGAGCAGATGGCTGGCGCTGTGCAGCCCCTGATCGAGGTTGACCTGATCGCGAACCAAGATCAATTCCTGCCGCCGCAAGGCGGCGCGGGTCTGCCTCAACCCCAGGGGCACGGAAAAGTTGATCCCAAGAGTCCATTCGCTGAATTTGCCGCCGAAGGTGGATATTTCCGAGCCGTTGGGCATGGTTCCCTCCAGCCCGTTCCAGCGGTATAGCATGACCGCGTCGAGTTTCGGCTGGGCCTGGTTTTGGGCCTGGATCAACATCTGCTCATCGGCCTCGAGGATCAGCTTCAACTCAATCAAGTCGGGCCGGTGTACTTCGGCGAGCTGGACGATCTCGTCCCAATTAACTTTCAGGCGGTCGGCAGAGGGCGGCGAGAGGGGAAGCAAGTGCGCCGTGGGGGGCAAGCCCATGATGTTGGCGAGCGCCGCTTCCTGGTTCAGGACGTTCGCTTCGGACGCGATCAAGGTGGCTCGAAAATTGGCCAGGGCGGTCCGTGCCTGGGAAACCTCGGCCAGGTCGGCCAGGCCCGCACCCAGCCGAGCTTCCGCGCGGCGCAGGGCCTCCTCGCCTTGTCCCACTTGCTGGCGTCGGGCCCAGACATCGGTCCTGGCGAACACCAGGGACCAGTAAGCCTGAATCACGCCGCGAACCGATTGTTGGACGCTGTCCTTGTATTGGAAGAACGAGCGCCCGGTATTGAGACGAGCGATGACGATCGGCGCCAGGTTGGCGGCGGGGCCGGCCCCCTGGAGCAACGGCTGCGTGTAACTGAGCGTGATCGAGGACCGTGTCTGGGGGTTGAGGGGCAAGAAATTGCCTTGCGTCCGGGTCGGATTGACGTCCACTCCCAGGCGAGCGGTGCCCCCCAGGGTATTGGTTTGGGACACTCCCAGGTTCATGTCGTAACTTTGGGTGGGCGGCCCTGTGAAAAGGGCCCGCGACGGGTCCAGGGGATCGAAAATTCCCTGGAGAGCATCTTGCCGCGCGAAGGTGTTCTGCACATCCACAATGGGATCAAACCGTGCCTTTGCCTCGTCGATGGTCGTGTTGGTGATGGCGGCGTCGTAAATCGTGGAACCGCTGGCCGACGCGGTCATGCCGGTCAATACACGAATGACCTGCGAATTGGCTAGCGATATCTGGATCGCCTCATCCAGTCCCAGGAATTGGCCCGAAGTATCCCCATGTGGCTGCGTCACCGTGGCGGGGGGTGGGACCTGGGGGAGGTGGGCGTGGGGCAAGGAGGCCGGGTCCGGGATCTGGATGGTCTTTTGATCCCGCCGAAAGAATTGGAAGAGTTTCTCCTGTCCCCACGCAACGCCTGTCCCTGCGATCGCTCCGAAGAGGCAGGAAGCGATCAAGGCGATAAATCCCTGAGGAAGCCATCGACCGATCGTACCAACGTTCATGGCGGGACAGCCCTGGCGAGTTAACCGAAAAGAGGAGGCTTCCTATCACTTTCGGTTCCTTGCCCTCCGCGCATTCAGCCCTTTTCGGTTTCCCCCCCTTTATCGGAGCTTCCGTAGCTTTCTCGTAATCGGAGTGCAAAAGTTATAGAAACTGGATGGGAGACAGTGTCCCCGAGGAGGGAGGGAAGACGGGCAAGCCTTCTTCCACATCCCTCGTTCCCACGCTTCGCTCAGGAACGAGCGCCGAAATACAACCCGACGATGGCAGTCAGGATCGTCTGCCACTGCGGGAGTTGCAGTGGATTCTCCAAGGTTGGGTTAATGACGAGCTGGATGAGCACCTCAGCTCCGAGCATCAGCCCCGCCACGAGGGCGAGCCAGGCCAGCACGTCCTGGAACCAGTAGGGCGGCCCGGCTGGACCGGAGAAGCGGTTGCCGATCCGGGCCAAGATCACTCCCAGGAAAAAGGCCGCCAGCAGCACAACCAACAGGTAGGGCGGCTGATCCATCTCGGACGGCTTCAATTGCAGTACGACGCGACTCGTGTAATAGCGCCATCCGAGCACGGCGGCGAAGCCGAGCACGATCAGGGTGCGCAGCGAGCCCCGTGGCAGGTAGAGCGGCGAGGCCGTGCCGGTCTCCGGGCCGGCGATCGAGCGGCCGTGGGCGGCGAAGAAGTGTCCCAGCACCAGAAACATCAAGTAATACAAGTACAGCGGAATTTGGACGACATCCTCTGGGGCCATCAAGATCAGGGCCCAGATCGTTCCCAGGACCATAAGGGTGAGCAAGGCCCGTACGCTGCCTGCGGGCAAGCCGAGGGCATGGCGGGGCTGTGCCACAGGGCGAGAACCGGATCGCAGCCCCATTCCGGGAAGGGGACCGGCGTCTGGGGGAAGATTCGCAGAAGTACTCATCGGCCGGATCCTCGTATCTGAGCCCGACGCGCTAGCGAGGGACGACGACTTCCCTCGCTGGCGCGTCGGGCTCAGAGGCGCTTCTTTGTTGTCGGGTTCATATTGTGGCCACAAACCATGCTGGACGCACGCCTTTTTTCGCCCCATCCTTGACCTTGACGGTAGGACGCCAGCATCTATCATGACCATTTCCAGTGATCGGGTTTGGGGATGATGGGAACTGTTATGCCAACCTACATGGCCAAGAAGGGGCAAGTCCCGCAACGCTGGCACCTCGTCGATGCCACGGACCAGGTGGTCGGCAGGCTGGCGGTCCAGATTGCCACGATCCTGCGCGGCAAGCACC
>JBGQLF010000619.1:0-6555 GCA_041499985.1 Gemmataceae bacterium | reverse complement strand
CATCCGAACGCCCTTCGATGGCATACGGAGTACCCCGGCCGTCGACGTCCTTGTGCTGGATGACCTTGGCCAGGCCGAAGAACGCCACCAGCTCGTGGAACTGCTCGCGCCTCCACGGCTCGGTCTTGGCATCGTGGCACTGGGCGCACTGAAGCTGGACGCCCAGGAAGACGCGCGCGGTCGTGGCGGCAATCTCGACCTGGTTGCCGAAGTGGGAAGTCAAATAGTTGACTGGTGGCGTCTCATCGTTGATGCCGGTGGCGGTCACCATGGCGGCCACGATTTCGCTCCACGGCCGATTGCGCCGGACCTGATCGACCATCCACTGATCAAAGAGCTGCCAGCGGAGATAGTTGCCACTCGCCGGCGTGTGGTACGTGAGCACATCGCGCCAGTACCGGCCCCAGTTGACGGCATGCTCCTCACTGGCCAGCAGGCGCTCGATCTGCTTGGCGCGTTTGTTGGGGTCCGTATCGGCGACGAAAGCGCGAATCTCCTCGGGGCTGGGCAGCTTGCCGATGAGGTCGATGCTGACCCGCCGGAGGAAGACGGCGTCGTCAACCAGCGGCATCAAGGTAGCGTCTTTGCCCAGGGCCTGGAGCAGGGCGGCGTCGACGCGCTGGGTCACGTCGCGCTCGGCCGGCTTGGCCGTCGGCTCGGCGGCAGGCAAGGGACCGGCGAGAAGCAGGAGGACAAGGGCGAGGGAAGAAGCGCAACCCAAACGGGCAGTGCTTACACGAACCTTCATGTTCATCTCCCCCCAGGAGGGTAGGTCTGTCACGGACGGCAAGCGTAGGTTGGAAGGCGAGAATCCAGCTTCAATCTATACTAATGAGAAGAAGTTTTGCAACGGAAAACTGTTCGAGTTGCAAAAAAGTCGGGACTGTCGAGAATGGAACGCGGTGTGCTACTGGGTTTGCCGTGAAAACGCATTGTACAGAAGCATAGACGTCTGCGTCAGGATCCTTGCTATGTCTTCCCTCAAGAATTCCGAGCTCGTGGCCGCTGCGTCCGAAGCGAGTACCTATATTGCCGAGGAGTGGTTCCGCGACGGCCCCATGCTACGCATCCCGGCCCAGGCAGGTACGTTGGATGGGTTCCGAGAATGGGTCACGTCGGACGAGTTTCCCGAGTATCTTCGCATCTCTTTCATCGCTCAGGAGCTCTGGATCGACATGAGTCCCGAAGAAGTCGAAACGCACAATAAAGTGAAGACGACGGTGGTATCTTCGATCAATAACCTGAATGAGGAACTCGACCTCGGCGAACTCTTCAGCGATCGGATGTTGCTGACCAATACGGCGGTTGGTCTATCCACGGAAGCCGATGCCGCCCTCGTCACGTGGCGGAGCTACCGGACAGGCAAGGCACACCTGGTGACGCTCAAGGGTAAGCAAGGACGGTACAAGGAGTTGCAAGGAACACCTGATTGGGTGCTAGAGATCGTCAGCCGCTGGTCCGTGCAGAAGGATACGCGGAAGCTGCGTGCGGCCTACCACCGCGCTGGGATCCCCGAGTACTGGCTCATCGATGCCCGCGGAGAAGAGATCGATTTCCAGATTCTCGTGCGTCGCAAAGCCGACTATGTAGCCGTGGCGCCGCAGGACGGCTGGTATCCATCGCGGGTGTTCGGTCGCCGCTTCCGTCTGGAACGGCGGCGCAATCGCATGGGGCGATGGCAGTACAAGCTCCGAGTGGCACCAGCTTAGGCAGCGGAAGGTTCTTCCACGGGAGCCAGTTCGTGTAACGCCTCCGGGGCAAAATCGGCACCATTGGGCCACACGACGGTTCCACACACCGGGTCCAGAGTCACGCGGGCGAAGTACGCCGGGTCCTGGAGCGGCTCAAACACCGGGCCGCTCAGCAGGGGCCGTACGTCCACCGTCTTACGTGTGCCATCGTTGAAGGCCAAGCGTAACCCATGCGGCCCGCAAATCTCCGCCTCGAGAATGCGTAGGATCATCGGTCGGTCCTCGGCTTACTCCAAAGGGGGAACAGGGTTCAACGGCTGCCCTGCCCGTGCCAGCTCCCAATTGCGCTGGAGTTCGTCGCGGTAGGCCGCAGCCCACTCCGTGACGAAGGTTCGCGCTCGGCGCGGCAAATGGCCTTCGACCACCGTCGCCGTCGCGATCTCAATCTCCGCTTCGTGCTCCGCGTAGATGGCATGGAAGTGGGGCGGCGCATGATCCCGGTAGTACATGTAAATCGCGATGCCGTAGAACTGGGAGATTCGAGGCATACGTGCCACTCTGGTTCTCAGGGTCCCGGCTCCCCTTATTGTACGGGGCTTGCAGGAATCGCGGCCAGTAGTAGCTGGTAGGGTGCGTCGAGTCTGCGAAGACGCACCGCCCCGCGGTGCCTTGGACCGTCCTCCCGGGCTGCCGCTCCAACGGTGAGTCTTCGCGGACGCGACGTATCCTCGGACTAATGAAAAGAAGTCTTGCAACGGAAAGCTGTTCAATTTGCAAGAAAGTCTAGGCCGTCTAGAATGGGGTGAAAGGAGCGATCAAGGCGGCCAAGGAACCGTCTCCCAGGTTGGATCGGAAATCGCATGATCGAGGTCGAACAGCTCCGGAAGGTCTTCGGCGACCTGGTCGCGGTGGACAACGTGTCCTTCACGGCCCGCCCCGGGGAGATCTTTGGCCTGCTTGGTCCCAACGGCGCCGGCAAGACCACCACCCTCGGCTGCATCTGTGGGCTGCTCACGCCGTCGGCGGGACACGCGCGGGTCATGGGCCACGACATCGTCCGCCAGGGGACCGACGCCCGCCGGGCCCTCGGCGTGGTGCCGCAGGACATTGCCCTGTATGAAGATCTCTCGGCCGTCGAAAACCTGGTGTACTGGGGCAGGGCGCAGGGCCTGCGCAACCCTGGGCTGCGCGAGCGCCTGTGGGAGGTGCTGGCCCTCACCGGTTTGCAAGATCGCGCCCGTGAGCCGGTGAAGCGCTTCAGCGGCGGGATGAAGCGGCGCCTCAATTTTGCCTGCGGCATTGTCCACCAGCCCAAAGTCTTATTGCTCGACGAGCCGACCGTCGGCGTGGATCCGCAGAGCCGGGTACGCCTGCTCGAATTGGTGCGCGCCCAGGCCCAGGCAGGTACCTGTGTCCTGTACACCACGCACTACATGGAGGAGGCGGAAAGTTTGTGTGACCGGTTGGCGATTGTCGATCATGGTCGAATCATCGCCCAGGGCACCTTGCCAGAATTGCGTGCTCTGCTCGGCGAGCGCGATTTGCTGCGTTTTGCCGGCAGCTTTCGGCCCGAGGCGACGCGGCAAGCGCTGCAACAACTCGACGGCATCGACGTGCTTCAGGCGGACGACAACGTGTTCGTCCTCTCCCTCGCCGATGCCTCCAGCAGGCTGCCCGCGGTGTTCGCCGCCCTGCACGCCGCCAAGGCAGAAGTGCGCGGCACAACCATGACCCAGCCCAACCTGGAGAGTCTCTTCATCAAGCTCACCGGTAAAGAGCTGCGCGAGTAAAGGAGACACCGAGCCGTGCGCTTTGTCTGGATGAGTGCTCTGAAGGACCTGAGCCGGCTCCGCCGCGATCCATTGGGTCTGGCGGCGGCGCTGGCTATCCCCTTCGTCGTCACCCTGTTGCTGAATCTCGTGTTCGGTGACGGTCCCAAGACCGAGGCCCGGCTGCTGCTAGTTGATCAGGACCACACCGTGGGCAGCGCCGTCTTGCGCCGAGCCCTGAACCAGGGATCGCCGGGCAAGGCGGTGCTGGTGGAAGAGGTCGTGTGGGACGAAGGACGCCGCCGGATGGATCAGGGAGACGGCTCGGCTCTGCTCCTGATCCCCGAGGGCTTCGAGAAGGCGGTCCTGCGCCACCAACCTTGCCAGCTGAAGCTGCTCACCAATCCTTCCCAGCGCATCCTGCCGGGCATTATTGAGGAAAGCCTGGCCGTCCTCCTGGAGGGAGCGTTCTATGGGCAAATGCTGGTGGGCGAGCCGTACCGGCGCGCTGCGAAAGATCGGCCGCCGGATCAAGCGGTGGCGGAGTCGAGTATCGCCTTCGCCCGCCTGGCACGGAAGCTGAATACCTATCTCGATCCGCCGCGGATCCAGCTGGACCTGAAGGTGCTGGAACAGACGACGTCGGCCGGCGGCATTGGCGTTCAATTCTTTCCCGGGATGCTGTTGCTGTCGATTCTCCTGGTGGGACAGAGCCTCAGCGCCGACCTTTGGAAAGAGCGTGCCTACGGGACGCTGCGCCGCCTGATCGCCACGCCACGCCGGCTGGAGGCCTTTCTCGCCGGCAAGCTGCTGGCCGCGGCGACGGTCCTGGGCAGCGTCGGCGCCGTCGGGCTGGTCTGTGGCTGGTGGCTGCTGCACCTGCCGATTGCCTATCCCCTGGTCGCGGCTCTCTGGGTGTTGTGCGCGGGCTTGCCGCTGTATTTGCTGCAAGTGCTCGTCAATCTCTATGCGTCGAGCGAGCGCGCTGGCAACGTCATCACCACGCTGGTCATCAGCATCCTGGGCATGGTCGGCGGCACCTACTTCCCCTTCGAGATGATGCCCGGCTGGCTGGCCGCCATCGGCCGTCTGACGCCCAACGGTTGGGCGATCGTCCAGTTGAAGACGCTGTTGACCGGTGCTCCCGAACCGGCCCGGCTGGCGGCGTCCTTTGTCGGCGCGGCCGTTCTCTGCGTGCTGGCGATCCTGGTGGCGGTACGGCGCCTGCGGCGCGTGTTTGTGTTCTGAGGGGGATCGGATGCTGCGCGACGCGTTCTTTCTGGCCTGGATGGATGTCCGCCATCTGTTTCGCTACCGTGAGATCTGGGTGTGGGTTTTCGCCCTGCCGATCACGTTTGCGTATTTCTTCGGCACCATCCTGAGTGGCAGTTATGGAGAATCGGACGCACCGGACCTCCTGACTCTGCGAGCACCCGCGGACGCCGGCTTCCTGGCCGACCATCTGGTGCGTCAGCTCGAAGCCCGGCACTATCAGGTGCAACGCGTGGACGATCCCGAGGAATGGGCGCACGCCACCCGGCGGTTGACGATCCCGGCGGGGTTCACCGCCACCGTGCTGGCCGGCCAATCGGCGACCATCGCCGTGGAACGCAATGGCGGCGGTCTGGGGACCGATTACGACACCCTGCGCCTGTCGCGGGCAATCTATGCTGTGCTGGGCGACCTGATCGTCGTCACCCAGGATGGGGAGACCGCTACTCCGGAGGCGCTCCGCCAACTGGCGGAGCAGCCACGCCGCCTGACCTTGAAGGTAGAACCGGCTGGCCAGCGTCAGGAGATTCCGACGGGCTTCGAGCAGTCGGTACCAGGTAGTCTGGTGTTTCTTGTCCTGCTGATCCTGCTCTCGGGAGGCGTGTCGCTGACGATCGAGCGTGAACGGGGGATTCTGCGGCGCCTGGCATCCTCGCCGATGAGGCGCGGCGCCATTGTCCTGGGCAAGGGGGGCGCGTGGATGCTCGTGGGGATGATTCAGATCGGTTTTGCGATGATCACGAGCACCGTGCTGTTTGGCATCCGCTGGGGGCCGCACTTGCCGACGATTGTCGCCGTCCTGTTCGCCTATGCGTCCTTGGCCGCCGCGCTGGGGATGCTGTTGGGTAATCTCGGACGCACCCAGGGTCAGGTACTCACCCTGGGCCTGATGATCTCCAACGCACTCGCTTGTCTGGGAGGCTGCTTATGGCCGATCGAGATCACTCCGGAGTGGACGCAGCGCCTGGCCCTGTTTCTGCCCACCGGCTGGGCCATGGACGCGTTGCACCGCTTGATGAGTTTCGGTGCCTCCCCGGTCACGGTGCTGCCTCACCTGGCCGCACTAAGCCTCTCCGCTCTGGGGGCGGGTTACCTGGTCGCTCGGTCTTTCCGCTTTCAGTAAAGGCCTAGTTCCAACGTGCGTGGTACGCCCTGGGTTTGCTGTTCCGTCAGGACACAGGGGTTCCACTTGGCCGCCAACTACCGCTCGATCAGCATCCGCGTTGCCCGGCCTGGATGCGCTCCACAACCCAGTTCCGATCGTCCTCACTCAATGCGGGCAGCGGAGGCTTGGTGTAGTCGATAGAACGGGCGTAACGTCCACGTTGATAAGCCGTGGCAATGATGGCGCCCAGATCGAGGCAAATATCGGGATCCGGGTCCTTGAGAGGAATGGGAATCCTGGGCAGCGGTTGCCGCATGGTCCAGGCATAGACATCACAATTCGGTCGGCGCGTCCAGCGCGCGATCAAGGCATAGTAGTGACCAGGTGGATAGGCACCCTCCAGCGGCAAGCGTTGTCCGCCGAGGAGCAGGTCCAATTCCACCACGTGAATGGCTTGCAGGAGCAAGGCATTCCGTTTGGTCAGGTACACGCTACGCCCGGGTTCTTCTTTGTTGGAAGGAGAGAGCAATTCGAGCACGGCCACGAGCGTTCGGTCCGGACGATGCAGAATCTCGATATAGGTCTCACGGTGTGCTTCCTCGATCAACAGGGGAATGGTCACCGGTTCCAGGGTCGCCACTCCAGGGGGCGCAGGGGCCACGGCAGTGGAAGGGCCACGCTGGGTGATGGCCAAGTCGGGTGCAATGCGCTTGTGTTG